>JAIEEY010000242.1 GCA_029067205.1 Lachnospiraceae bacterium | reverse complement strand
GATAACATAAAATATTACATGAAAGTGTTACAACTTGATAGTACAAAGCGGGCGTTTGCAGCATGCCAGAAACAGGGTGTGTGTATATTGGGAAAAATATTGCCACGAAAATATCGAATAAACCTTCATCTGGGTTTTGACGATCCGGCAGTGATGGGGGAAGTCCTTGCTGTATGGGGAATGCTCTATTCCTTACATCTGGGAAATATCGATATACAGCCTGAATTTGACCATTCTGTCATCGAGGGGGATTTTTCTTTTCAGGGACATGTCAATGCAGTTGTATTTGCGCGTGCTGCCTGCATTCTGTTTTTTGACAAGGATATCAAGCGATTGATCAAACATTTAAAGCGCGGCGGGATTTGATTGGGATTCATTTGATTTGGAGGTATAGAATGTCTGATAATAGTTTTAATGAAGTAGTAAATTCCATGATGCAGGGAATGGAAAGCTTTCTCTCATCCAAAACGGTGGTTGGTGAGCCGACACAGGCAGGGGATACGACGATTATTCCTTTAGTGGATGTGACGTTTGGCGTAGGGGCAGGAGCTTCTTCCCAAGAGAAGAAAAACGGCGGGGCAGGCGGAATGACTGGAAAGATGTCTCCGAGTGCGGTGCTTGTCATCAAGAACGGACAGGTAAGACTTGTCAATATCAAAAATCAGGATACTGTCACTAAGATCATTGATATGGTTCCTGACCTGATCGATCGGTTTACCTCCAAAAAGGAAGATATGCCAAGTGATGAGGAGGCAATCGGCACAGCCTTTCCCGAAAACGAGTAAGGAGACAGCAAAGTACTAATAAATGAATCGCACCTTGCATATAATAAATAAAGATGTGCCGGGGTGTATGGTTATGTGTAAGTTGATAGGTTATACTTTGTTTTGGATTGCGGTCGGCATGCTTTTTATGCTGGTGCTCGGCAGTACATGGATTGGTCTGATACTTATTGCAATTTTTATTATTACAGGGTATTATCTATTTGACTGTAAATAAAACTTTTATGAATAACTGTGATAACATGAAGTATAGTTTCAATTTCAAAAGGGAGTAGATCAATATGTTGGATTTTGATGAGGAGCTCATGAAGGCTGAGGCACCAGATGACATCAAAAAGATGAAAACATGGATGTTTCAGGAGCAAGTCAGAATTCAGGCAAAGAGGGACGAGCTGCAGGAGCTTGGCCGTGAGCTGCAGGATTTGAAGAGAAAACTGGAGCGTGAAAAAAATGCACTCGAAGTGCGTGAAAAGATGATCAAAAAACGTTTTGATGACAATGAAATATTTATAGCCAAAAAACAAAAGATTATCGAGGACGCCTATCAGCAGCTTGCGCTTGACAGAAAAGCATTGGAATGTGAACGCTTGAATTTTGAGCATGAAAAAAGCAAATACAGACGCCAGAAGATGTCTGGTCCAAAACCAGTGCATCAGCAATATGAATGCGGTGCTTATGATAGTACAAGCTTTTTCCGTGGAGTTGACAGTGATCTTGCTTTGAGGAAGCGGTATAAGGAATTGTTGAAGATATTCCATCCAGATAATAAATGTGGCGACACGAAGACATTACTGCTCATTCAGACAGAATATGAAAATATAAGAAGCCGGTATTATGAAAGCTAATGCAGTGTATTCGAGGTTCCTGTAATAAAAAAAGAAGCTTGGCGCTTCTTTTTTTATTACAAATAAATTATGCTCTTTTAGCTATGCACGCTCAACAGCTCCAGAACGCAGACATCTTGTACATACATGCATTCTCTTAGCAGCTCCGTTTACTTTGCATTTAACACTTTTTACATTGGAATTCCAAATTGCATTGGATCTTCTATGAGAATGGCTTACGTTATTACCGAAATGAACGCCTTTGCCACAAATATCACACTTTGCCATCGTTAGCACCTCCTCGACTAATCTAAGTCATTCGACTCGCAACGCTAATATCTTATCAAAAAAAATAGCTTTTGGCAAGTTATTTTTCATAAAAAAAATAATATTTTCATAAATGATGGAAATTCTATTAAAATACATGTTTTCTTTTTTCCCAAAAACGGTTATAATAATAACATTAATGTTCTTTATAGCAAGGAACTGTTAGAAATAAAAGGAGGATTTCTATGAAAGGATCTATGAATACCCACATGGGTAATATCTACATCGATCCTGAGGTTATTGCCCAGTACGCCGGAAGTGTAGCTGTTGAGTGCTTTGGTATTGTCGGAATGGCCTCAGTAAACGTGAAAGATGGCTTGGTGAAGCTGCTAATGAAGGAAAGTATCACCCATGGAATATCAGTAAATATCGTCAACAACAAATTAATTCTTGATTTTCACGTTATTGTTGCATACGGCGTAAGCATTATTACTGTGTGTGACAATTTGATTAACAATGTAAAGTACAAAGTGGAAAGTTTCACAGGTCTCGAAATCGAAAAGATCAACATCTTTGTTGAGGGCGTTCGAGTGATTGATTAAGGAGGATTTCTAAAAGTGGGATTAAATATAATCGATGCGAAAATGCTATCAAAGATGTTTCTCGCCGGAGCAAAGAATTTGGAGCATAAAAAAGAATGGATCAATGAATTGAACGTTTTCCCTGTTCCCGACGGTGATACTGGCACGAATATGTCTATGACAATTATGTCTGCTGCCAAAGAGGTCGCTGCCATAGCGGAACCGGATATGGTCTCCCTTGCAAAGGCGATCTCCTCGGGATCTTTAAGGGGTGCGAGGGGCAACTCCGGTGTCATTCTGTCACAGCTTTTCAGGGGTTTTACCAAGGTCATCAAGGAATATGATGAGATCAATGTGGCAATTCTCGCATCTGCCTGTGACAAGGCAGTCGAGACGGCGTACAAGGCTGTCATGAAACCAAAGGAAGGTACGATCCTTACCGTGGCAAAGGGTGCTGCGAAAAGGGCAAACGACCTTGCGATGGCGGGGGAGAGAGATTTGGAGATCTTTATCGGTGAGATCATCAAGGAAGCGCAAGCCGTCCTTGCCCAGACGCCGGAAATGCTTCCTGTTTTAAAGCAGGCGGGTGTAGTTGATTCCGGCGGTCAGGGACTTGTGGAAGTGTTAAAGGGCGCCTATGACGCATTCCTCGGCAAAGAGATTGACCTGTCCATAGAAGCGGTACCAAAAACAGGCAGTCCCGAGGAAAAGGGTGTGATGCCGTCCAATATCGAGGCACAGGCAAACGCGGAGATCAAGTTTTGTTATTGTACACAGTTTTTGATTATGCTCAACAAACCATTCAATATCAAGCAGGAGATGGATTTCAAGGAGTATCTCGCATCGATTGGTGATTCGATCGTTGTTGTGGCTGATGATGAGATCGTCAAGGTGCATGTACACACAAATGATCCGGGACTTGCGATGCAGAAGGCACTGCGGTATGGTTCACTCACGACGATTATTATTGAAAATATGCGGCTTGAGCGCGATGAAAAGGTTTCGGACATGATGGAGAAGCAGATGCAGAGCACAGAACTTCCGAACAAGTCAGGAACTGGCATGAACGGCAGTGGAGTGGTTTCATCTGAACATAAGGATACTGGATTTATTGCTGTTTCCATCGGTGAGGGCATGAATGAGATTTTCCGTTCCCTGGGTGTTGATTATATTATTGAGGGCGGTCAGACGATGAACCCGAGTACGGAGGATATGCTCAATGCCATTGAGAAGATCGATGCAGATAATATTTTCATTTTTCCTAATAATAAAAATATTATCCTCGCGGCAAACCAGGCAAAGCAGCTGACAACAGATAAAAATATCATTGTAATCCCGACTAAGACAGTTCCACAAGGTATCACGGCCATTATCAATTATGTTCCTGATGTTTCAATTGAGGAAAATGAGGCTGTAATGACTGAGGAAGTACAACATGTTGCAACCGGACAGGTAACATATGCGGTGCGGGATACCATGATTGACGACAAAGAAATCCATGAGGGAGACTTTATGGGAATCGGGGATAAAGGGATCTTATCTGTGGGTACTGACTTGCAGGACGTTGCGTTCAACATGGTTAAGGAAATGATGTCGGATGAATACGAATTGATCAGTATTTATTATGGTGATATCATCAAGGAGGAGCAGGCACAGAAACTGGCAGATCTGGTGCGTGCCGAATTTGGCGGATGCGATGTGGAACTCCAGTTTGGCGGCCAGCCAATCTATTCTTATATTATTTCAGCGGAATAAAAACAAAGAGAATTTCTAAGTCTGCAAAATAGGCAGATTTAGAAATTCTAAAACTTTGTTTGTTAGGAGATTGATATGCAGTTAAGCGATCCGATTACGGCTTTGAAAGGAATTGGTGAGAAAACAGCTTCCTTATATCATAAACTGAATATCTATACGATTGACGATCTGATAAAACATTATCCCAGAGATTATGAGGAATGGCGCGATATTGTAAAGATAGGGGAGCTGAGGGCAAACCAGGTGCACGCGATACGCGCCATGGTCATCAGCGCCCCCCAGACAGTGCAGGTCAGGAAAAATATGACGATTACCACCGTGCGTGTCAGGGATGACAGTGGGGCATGCGACATCACATACTTTAATATGCCCTATATCAAAAACAGCCTTCAGTCAGGGAAACAGTATATCTTCCGCGGGCGCGTGCTGCTGAAAAACAACCGCATTACCATTGATCAGCCCAAAATTGTGAGTCCGCACGAGTTTGTACAGAATGTGAACAGGCTTTCCCCGATTTATCCAACTACAAAGGGACTCACGATCGCGGCAGTCACCAAAGCGGTTCATCTGGCAATCGATGTTCTGGACTTTCACGAGGATTACATACCTGAGTCTATGCGCGTGGAATACGGACTTCCTGACTTAAAGACTGCTCTGCTGGGCATTCATTTTCCGGAAAACCGTGATGTGATGCTTGCCGCCAGAAAACGCATTGTCTTTGAGGAATTTCTGTTTTTTATCGTGTCTGTCATGTTTCTGAAGGATATGGCAACACAGGAAATCAATGATGCCCCGATGATGCGTATTGACGCCTGCAAGGATTTGATCGGCAGGCTTCCCTATGAGCTTACTGGTGCACAGAAAAAGGTATGGGAACAGATTGAGTGTGATCTGTGTTCGACGCATCTCATGAATCGGCTGATTCAGGGGGATGTCGGCTCTGGCAAGACGATTGTAGCCATTCTTGCAATGTTTATGTGCGTGATGAACCATCATCAGGCGGCGTTCATGGCGCCTACAGAGGTACTGGCAAAACAGCATTATGAGTCGGTTCTGAAACTGATGGAAGATTATGGGCTGCCTTTTAAACCGGTTTTGTTAACGGGTTCCCTGACGGCAAAGGAAAAACGCAGGGCAAAGGAGGCCATTGTTCTTGGCACTTGCAATGTCATTGTCGGGACACAGGCGCTATTGCAGGACGATGTTGATTTTTATGACCTGCGTCTGGTCATCACTGACGAACAGCATCGTTTCGGTGTAAAACAGCGTGAGACGTTTGCCCAGAAGGGGATGCAGCCACACATTCTTGTCATGAGTGCCACACCAATCCCTAGAACGCTCGCGCTTATTTTATATGGCGATCTGGACATATCCGTGATGGATGAGCTTCCGGCGAACAGGCTCCCCATTAAGAATTGTGTGGTCAATACAGATTATCGCAGAAAGGCATATGAATTTATCGCAAAGGAAGTGACAAATGGCAGACAAGCCTATGTGATCTGTCCCATGGTGGAGGCAAATGAGGAAATCATGGGGGACCAGCCTGTCCTTGAAAATGTGATTGAATATACAGAAAAGCTCAGAAAGGCACTGCCCGATACAGTGCGCATTGAGTACCTTCATGGGCAGATGAATCCAAAAGCGAAGAACCATGTCATGGAAGAATACGCTGCGCATCATATTGACGTCCTGGTGTCCACCACGGTAATCGAGGTCGGCATCAACGTGCCCAATGCCACAGTGATGCTTGTGGAAAATGCGGAGCGTTTTGGACTGGCGCAGCTCCATCAGCTCAGGGGGCGTGTCGGGCGCGGCAAGAACCAGTCTTACTGTATCTTTATCACGACATCAAGCCAGAATGATACGATGGAGAGACTGCAGGTATTAAATAAATCAAACGATGGATTTTTCATCTCGTCGGAGGATATGAGGCTGCGTGGTCCCGGTGACTTGTTCGGCATCAGGCAGAGCGGTCAGTTCCAGTTCCAGCTGGGTGACATTTATCAGGATGCCGCAATCCTGCAGGAGGCACAGAGCTGTGCGGCAAAACTGTATGATGCCTATATCCATAATGGAATGTCTACAGATGAAAATGACAGATATCATGTATTTTGGAAACATTATGAGGAGAATGTTGCTTCGAATGTTGACTTTATTAATATCTGACAGTAAAATAATTACTATATAGTTATATATGCATTCAAAATCAAGCGCTTAACGGAATCGTTTGTGTACTTTGGTTTTGTGTGCATTCATTTTATAACAACAGGGAGAGAGGATGATATGTCAAAAATAGCAATCGTTACGGACAGTAACAGCGGTATTACACAGAATCAGGCAAAGGAGCTTGGCATACATGTACTGCCGATGCCTTTTATGATTGACGGCGAAACCTATTATGAGGAAATCACACTCAGCCAGGACGAGTTTTACCAGAAGCTTGCACAGAATGCGGATATTTCCACTTCACAGCCATCACCGGAATCCATCATACAGCTTTGGGATGCGCTTTTGCAGGAAAATGATGAGGTTGTTCATATTCCGATGTCCAGTGGATTGAGTAGTTCCTGCCAGACAGCTGTTATGCTTGCACAAGATTATGACGGCAGAGTTCACGTTGTAAATAACCAGCGGATTTCTGTCACACAGAAACAATCAACTTTGGATGCCATAGCGCTTGCCAAGGAAGGGAAGAGCGGCAGTGAGATCAAAGATATTCTGGAGGAGGATAAGTTCAACTCCAGTATCTATATCATGATTGATACACTATATTATCTGAAGAAGGGCGGGCGTGTCACACCTGCTGCTGCTGCACTTGGCACGCTGCTGCGATTAAAGCCTGTTCTCCAGATACAAGGGGAAAAGCTTGATGCTTTTGCAAAAGCAAGAACTGTAACACAGGCAAAATCCATCATGATCAATGCGATTAAGAGCGATATCGAGAAACGCTTTGGCGGTATCTCACCGGACAATCAGATTTATCTGGCGATTGCCCATACACGGAACGAAGAGGCTGCAAAGGCATTTAAGGAGGAGATACAAGCACAGTTTCCTGATTATCCCATTGTTGCAATTGATCCGTTGTCATTGAGCGTTTCCTGCCACATCGGACCTGGTTCACTGGCCGTGACATGCTGTAAGAAATTAAGATAAATCTAAAATCATTAGCTGCTGAGAACAGACATAAAATAAGGAAGCAAATTGCTCCCTTATTTTATGTCTATTTATTTTACACTAACTCCCAATCGCCCGCTTTGTCGGGTACTTAAATCAGGATGGTGAAATTTTAATTTCACACTAATGCAGCTGTGATGATTGCCATGGAATATACCTCGATTGCGTTGCATCCACGAGAAAGGTCATTTACTGGAGCATTCAATCCCAGAAGGATTGGTCCGTATGCCTCGAAATTACCCATTCTCTGAGCGATCTTGTATCCCATGTTTCCTGAGCTGAGGTCTGGGAAGATAAATGTGTTGGCATGTCCGGCAACCTCTGACTTCGGGCATTTTGTACGTGCTACACGAGGAGATACGGCAGCGTCAAACTGAAGTTCGCCTTCGATTGGAGTGTTGGGGAATTTTGCCTTCGCTTTCACTGCGGCATTTCTCATCTTTTCCACATCAGGACCCTTGCCGGAGCCGAGTGTAGAGTAGCTTAAGAATGCAACCTTCGGATCAACACCAAATATTTTTGCACACTCGACAGTCTCACCACAGATCTCAACAAGCTCGTCCTCTGTAGGATTAATGTTGATCGCACAGTCACTCATCGCAAGAACTTCATTCTCGCCGGTAGCACCAGGACGTACAAGGATGAAGCATGAAGATACGATGCTGTTGCCCGGCTTTGTCTTGATGATCTGCAGGGCAGGGCGTACTGTGTCAGCGGTTGAGTATGTAGCACCGCCAAGAAGGGAATCCGCAACACCCATTTCCACAAGCATTGTGCCAAAATAGTTCGGCTGGGCCAGAACTTTCCTAGCTTCATCGGGAGTCATGCCTTTGCTCTTGCGAAGCTCGCAGAATCGTTCAACCATCTCGTCAAAGCGGTCATAATGGTTGCTGTCAATAATCTGTGCACCGCGAATGTTATAACCAGCTTCTTCCGCAGCCTTTAACACATCTTCTTCGTTGCCAACAAGAATCGGATGAAGGAAACTGCTTGCCAAAAGACGGGAAGCCGCCTCGAGAATACGCGGGTCTGTACCCTCAGTAAATACGATTGTCTTGGGGTTCTTTTTCAGTTGATCAATCATTGTACCAAATCCATACATAGTTTAAATCCTTCCTTTTCTTTTAATTTTTTTATGCTTTTTGAATTTTGCACCCAGTCTGTGAAAGCGTTTACATCATGATGTTCAGAGGGCTCGCATATCTTTCTAATTACTATTGTATACAAATTTTTTTCATTTGCAATGGTTGTATTGAAATTAGTGCAGGGAAAAGTGTTTTTTATTAAAATATCACAAAAACGTATGTTTGAAATTTTCATGAAAAGTATTTGCAATGTTGGAAAAATGTGTTATACTCTATAAGTCGAAATTTTGATATCATGATATGGATGATATAGAAAGGTATGGTTGCTCAATGGCAAAAACGGATAAGAATGTATATGATGCCTCCAGCATTACTGTTCTGGAGGGACTGGAAGCTGTCAGGAAAAGACCTGGCATGTACATAGGAAGTGTGTCTACGAAAGGATTGAATCACTTAATATATGAAATTGTCGATAACTCTGTGGACGAACATCTCGCAGGAGTGTGCAGCGAGATACGTGTCACACTTGAAAAAGATGGTTCAGCCACCATATCTGACAATGGCAGGGGAATTCCTGTCGGGATGCACCAAAAAGGTGTCAGCGCAGAGAGAGTTGTCTTCACAACACTTCACGCGGGCGGCAAATTTGATAACAATGCGTATAAGACCAGCGGTGGTCTGCACGGGGTGGGGTCCTCCGTTGTAAATGCACTCTCAACGCAGCTCACAGTTACTGTAAAAAGTGACGGACTGATTCATCAGGACAAATATGAGTACGGAAACCCTGTCATTGAACTGGTTGACGGGCTCCTTCCTGTGATTGGAAAGACAAAGGAGACAGGGACTACCATTAATTTTACACCGGATCCGTCTATTTTTGACAAGACGCGGTTCAAGGCAGAGGATGTGAAGAGCAGGCTCCATGAGACGGCTTATCTCAACCCGAAACTCACGATCATTTTTTCAGACCTGCGCGGGGAGGAGCCGGAGAGGATCACATACTTCGAGCCGGAGGGAATTATCGGATATGTCAAGGATTTGAACAAAAACAAGGAAACACTGCACGATATTATTTATTTTACAGGTGTCAGCGAGGATATCACTGTGGAGTGTGCCTTCCAATATGTCAATGAATTTCATGAAAATGTACTTGGTTTTTGTAACAATATATACAATGCGGAAGGCGGCACGCATCTGACCGGCTTTAAGACGATGTTCACGACCATCATCAACAACTACGCGCGCGAACTCAATATTCTGAAAGAAAAAGACGTAAACTTTACTGGTGCAGATGTGCGGAACGGCATGACAGCTGTTGTGTCCATCAAACACCCGGCACCGAGATTTGAGGGGCAGACGAAGACAAAGCTTGACAATCAGGATGCCTCAAAGGCTGTGAGCAAAGTAACTGGCGACGAGGTTCCGCACTACTTTGACAGAAACGTCGAAGTGTTAAAAAGCGTGATCTCCTGTGCAGAAAAAGCAGCAAAAATCCGCAAGACCGAGGAAAAGGCAAGGACAAATATGCTCACCAAACAGAAGTTTTCTTTTGATTCGAACGGAAAGCTTGCAAACTGTGAGTCCAAGGATTACAGCAAGTGTGAGATCTTTATTGTCGAGGGTGACTCCGCCGGCGGCAGTGCCAAAACTGCGCGAAACAGGAATTACCAGGCAATCCTGCCCATCAGGGGAAAAATCCTCAATGTCGAGAAGGCAAGCATTGACAAGGTACTTGCAAATGCTGAGATCAAGACGATGATCAATGCCTTTGGCTGTGGTTTCTCGGAAGGATATGGAAATGATTTTGACATTTCAAAGCTGCGGTATGATAAGATTGTGATTATGGCGGATGCAGACGTGGACGGCGCGCATATCAGCAATCTGCTGCTCACGCTTTTTTACCGCTTTATGCCGGAGCTGATCTATGAGGGGCACATCTATATTGCGATGCCTCCTCTGTATAAAGCGATGCCTGCAAAGGGGAAAGAAGAGTACCTGTATGATGACAAGGCACTTGAAAAGTACCGTAAGAAACACAAAGGGGCTTTTACTCTGCAGCGGTACAAGGGACTTGGTGAGATGGACGCAGAGCAGCTCTGGGAGACAACCTTAAATCCTGAGACCAGAATCCTGAAACAAATCGAGATCGAGGATGCGCGCATGGCGTCTGAGATCACGGAATTGCTGATGGGAACAGATGTTTTACCTCGGAGAACTTTTATCTACGAGCATGCGACAGAGGCAGAACTTGATATATAAGGAGCATATAGCAAATGGAAGAGAGAATTATAAAAACTGAATACTCAGAGACCATGCAGCGGTCATTTATCGACTATGCCATGAGTGTTATCATCGCGAGGGCGCTGCCAGATGTCAGGGACGGTCTGAAACCTGTTCAGCGGCGTACTTTATACGATATGCATGAACTGGGGATACGCTATGACCGTCCATATAGAAAGAGCGCCCGTATTGTCGGCGATACGATGGGTAAATACCACCCGCATGGCGACAGTTCGATCTATGATGCGCTGGTAGTGCTTACACAGGATTTCAAAAAAGGAATTCCACTGATTGATGGTCATGGAAATTTCGGCAATATTGAGGGAGACGGCGCGGCTGCCATGCGATATACAGAGGCGCGGCTGCAAAAAATCACACAGGAGGCTATTTTAGCGGATCTGGATAAAGATGTCGTCGATTTTGTTCCCAATTTTGATGAGACAGAGAAAGAACCAAGTGTCCTACCATGCCGTTTTCCCAACCTGCTTGTAAACGGTTCGGAGGGAATTGCCGTCGGCATGGTGACCAGTATTCCGCCTCATAATTTAGGGGAAGTTATTGATGCGACTAAGGCATACATGCTGAATGAGAACATCACCACACGCGAACTCATGAAGTATGTAAAAGGGCCAGATTTTCCGACGGGCGGCATTGTATGCAACAAAGATGACTTGCTGTCCATATATGAGACTGGTACAGGAAAGATTAAACTGCGCGGAAAAGTGGAAGCAGAAAAGGCAAAGGGTGGAAAACTGAATTTGGTGATCACGGAGATTCCGTATACGATGATAGGTGCAAATATCGGCAAATTCTTACAGGATGTCGCTGCTTTGTATGAACAGAAAAAAGCACCTGAGATTCTTGATATATCCAATCAGTCCTCCAAGGAGGGGATCCGCATTGTCATAGAGCTGAAAAAGGATACCGATGTCGAAAATTTCAAGAACCTTCTGTATAAGAAAACACGTCTGGAAGACACTTTCGGTGTCAATATGATTGCGATTGCGGGCGGAAGGCCTGAGACGCTCGGACTAAAGAGCATAATCGCGCAAAATGTGGCATTTCAGTATGAAGTTGCCACACGAAAATATACGACACTTCTGAATAAAGAACTGGAAAAAAGAGAGATTCAGGAGGGACTGATCCGGGCGTGCAACATCATAGACCTTATTATAGAAATTCTCCGCGGTTCCAAGGACAGGAACATGGTTAAAAACTGTCTGACAAGTGGTGTCACGGAGGGTATCAAATTCCGCTCTAAGGAATCAGCGCTGATGGCACAGCAGTTAAACTTTACGGAACGGCAGGCAAATGCGATCCTTGACATGCGCCTGTACAAGCTGATCGGGCTGGAAATCGAAGCGCTCATGAAGGAAAACAAGGAGACAAACGCCAATATTTACAAATACGAGGACATTCTCGACAGAAGGGATTCCATGGCTCAGGTTATCATACAGGAGCTTGATGCTTTGAAGAAGGAATACGCACACAAGCGCAAAACGTGCATCGAGAATGCGGAGGAAGCGGTCTATGAGGAGAAAAAGCTTGAAGAGATGGATATCATGTTCCTCATGGACAAATTTGGCTACTGCAAGACAATTGACATGACCACCTATGAGAGAAACAAGGAAGCTGCGCACACAGACTTTAAGTATGTCATAAAATGCCGTAATACGGGGAGAATCTGCCTGTTTACAAATACCGGGCAGCTCCACACGATCAAGGCTGCGGACATCCCGTTTGGAAAATTCCGGGATAAAGGGCTGCCTGTCGACAATATCAGCAATTACAACTCCAGCACGGAGGAGATTGTCAATATTGCCAGTCAGTCAGATCTGAATTTGTATCGTCTGCTCTTTGTCACGAAACAGGGCATGTGCAAAATCGTGAGCGGCGGGGAGTTTGATGTGACCAAACGCACGGTTGCCGCCACCAAACTTGGCGAAGATGATGAACTGCTTGATATCGAAGTTGTGACAGAGCACCAGCATATTATTCTCCAGAGTAAAAACGGATATTTTCTGCGATTTGATACCGATGAGATCTCGGAGCTGAAAAAAACGGCAGTCGGTGTAAGGGGTATGCGCCTGGGAACGGACGATTTTATTGAAAATGTGTATTACTGTCAGCCTGGTACAGAAGAGACGATTACATATAAGGACAAAAAAATACCAATAAATAAATTAAAAGTTAATAAAAGAGATACCAAAGGAACCAAAGTTAGGGTATAATGATAAAAACAAACTACCGGAGGATTTATATGAGAGTAATAGCAGGAACTGCAAGGCGTCTTTTGCTGAAAACGCCGGAAGGTTTAGATACACGGCCAACAACAGACAGAATCAAGGAAACTCTGTTCAATATGCTCATGCCATATCTGCCAGATTCTGTATTTGTAGACCTTTTCTCTGGCAGCGGCGGTATTGGAATCGAAGCGCTGAGCCGCGGTGCCAGAAAAGCCTATTTCGTTGAGAACAATCCAAAAGCGATTGCATGTATTACAGACAATATCGAACACACACATCTGACGGACAAGTCTGTCGTGTTAAAACAGGATGTTTTTGCGGCACTTCGAGGGAGTATCAAGGACACCGCTGATGTTATATTCCTTGATCCGCCATATGGGATAGGCCCGGTTTACCAGAATGTTTTGGAACTGCTGCGCGAGGCACCATATGTCAATGAAGATACGCTGATTGTCGTGGAAACATCGCTTGGGTACCCCTTTGAATTTGCTTTAGACCTTGGATTTGCTGTGACGAAAGAGAAGAAATACAAGACAAACAAGCATGTATTCCTGCGAAAAATGGAATAAGATGGTAAAAATTTTATTGGAGGGATTGGTATTATGAACGCTGCTATATACCCAGGCAGTTTTGACCCTATGACCCTTGGACACCTTGATATTATCAGGCGCGCCGCCAAGATGTTTGACGAGCTGACAGTAAGTGTTTTGGACAATAAGGCTAAGAATGCGTTGTTTTCTGTCGAAGAACGTGTTAGTATATTAAAGGAGGCGACAAAGGATCTGCCAAATGTGACCGTGGATTCCTTTAATGGGCTTCTAATTGACTATGCAAGACAAAAAAACGTCCGTATATCAGTGCGCGGACTGCGTGCCATCACGGATTTTGAATATGAACTACAGACCGCCCAGACAAACAGAATGTTGTCTTGTGGAGAACTTGATACAGTATTTTTGACGACAAGTCTCGAGTATGCATACCTCAGTTCTTCCAGTGTAAAGGAGATTGCAGCGTTTCATGGGGATATTTCGCAGTGTGTGCCGGATTTTGTAGCGAAACTTGTATATGAGAAGTATGTGAATAGATAATATAATAGATATTCCGTCCAAATTAGATGGGAGTATGGAGGAGTAATATGAGCAGCAGAATAGAGCAGTTGATTGACGAGATAGAAGAGTACATAGATAACTGCAAATACAAGGCATTTTCGACGGATGTAATCATGGTAAATAAAGCAGAAATTGATGATCTGCTGCGTGAATTGCGCATGAAAACACCAGAGGAGATCAAGCGCTATCAGAAGATCATCTCAAATAAAGAGGCTATTTTAAACGATGCAAGACAGAAGGCGCAGGCTTTGATCGATGATGCAGAGGTTCAGACAACGGAGCTTGTCAGCGAACACCAGATTATGCAGGAGGCATATGCGCAGGCTGACAGGATTGTCGAGATGGCTACCCAGCAGGCACAGGGTATCCTTGACAATGCGACCATCGAGGCTAATAATATGAAGACAGCCGCAATGCAGTATACGGACAGTATGCTTGCAAATCTCGAAAATATACTGAAGCAATCCATCGAAATTTCCACCCGTGACTATAACGCACTGATCGGACATCTGCAGGAAATAGACCATGTTGTCACCATGAATCGTGCGGAGCTTGTTCCAGTAGATGAGATTGTAGAGGAGGCACAGGCTGCCGAGGGGGCAGGTACGAATACTGCGCAGTCATAAAAATTGTGTTGTGTATTAAGTAACTCACAGTTTTTTCCTGTGGGTTATATTGGATTTTATGTCACTTAGGAGGTGTTTGATGAGAAAAAGATTCCAAAAAGTAATTGTTTACATCTTATGTATTGCTATGACGGCAGTACCTTTTTCTGTATTATCCGAACTTAAAGCAAGTGCGGCAGAATCAATTGTCGTGGTCATTGATCCTGGTCATGGCGGCAAAAATCTCGGCACTGATTATCTGCCAATACCAGAAAAAATGTACACGATGGTAGTTGCCCGGCATATGAAAGAAGAACTGGAAAAGTACCAGAATGTACAAGTGTATTTAACCCATACAGAGGATATTGATATGTCGCTTAAGGAGCGGGCTGAATTTGCCGCCAGTGTGAATGCAGACTTCCTTTTTTCATTGCATTTCAATATGTCCCTGTCCCATGCACTTTATGGAAGCGAAGTGTGGGTGCCATCAACCGGACAATTGTATAGTCAGGGATATTCTGCTGCCAACGAATTTCTAATACAGTTTGAGGAGATGGGACTTTTTAACCGCGGAATCAAGACCAGAATCGGAAGTAACGGAAAGTCTGATTATTATGGCATCATACGCGAGAGTTCCATTCGCGGCATTCCTGCGATTATTGTGGAACATTGTCATGTGGACAATAGCAACGATGCGTCCTATATGCAGTCCCCTGACAAACTGAAAGAGTTTGGTATCCGTGATGCGGAAGCAGTTGCCAGATATTTCGGACTTGTGTCAAAGGATGGTAAAACAGATTACGGCAGCTACGCTCCGTTAGCAGTTCCGGTTCCTGCAAATCGTGTCTGGAATGATACCACGGCACCATCATATGTCTATGCAAATTTATTGAAATACGATCGGACTGGCAAATACGCAACAGTGGAGCTGACAGCACTTGATGAGGAATCCGTCATTCAGTATTATTCCTATTCCTATGATAATGGTCTGACGTGGTCAGCTCTGCAGCCGTGGATAAAGGGCAGTCCCACAATGACGATATCTGTCAGCATGGGTTATGGTAAAAAGGATACACTGATTTTCAAGGCATATAATCTGTATGACAGAACTACGGAATCAAATATAATCTATTTGAATTAAAATGACAGATTTAGAGCAGTCCGGTAATTACAAAATAATATACTGCGGAAATCAGGGTTGTCACTAATTTGTGCTTAAGGTAATAGCTGATAGACAACCCTGATTTTTCGAGGAAGCTGCTGGTCTGCAGGATGCAGGATATTCCCCCAAAACACAGTGCTGTCATGATCCAGAAAACTTTCCAGGGTGCAAGAAGGGTTGTTGTATAAATTGCCTGGACACCGCCAATGATTTCAAGAAAACTTGACAGGATATTTTTGTTATTGGCGGACAAGGGCATAAAATCAAGTAAAATTCGGAAAGCATTAGCGAATGTAATATATCCTCCCAATACAATTAATGACTGTGTGTTATCCACACAGGATTTTTTCAGTGCTGCTGCGAGGGAGAGCTGGGGTGTATCTGGTATCGTGGAATTCTCATTGGCAGCAGTGGTATCCGGTGTGGTTTTTGTAGCATATTGGTGTCCCATCATTATTCCATAGACTGCCGGGATTCCGTACATACCAAATACAAAAGGCAGTGTATTGTGATATCCGCACTCATGCAATATCGGTATAATGATTCCCATAAAGTATGCAGGACCGATATTGTTACAAAAGGTAAGCAGGGTATCTGCTTCCAGTTTGCTGATTTTCCCCTTATCATACAGATCACTTACCACTTTGGCACCCATGGGAAAGCCGCAAAAAAAACCCATGAATACTGCATACAGACCATAGCTGCTGTATTTGTATATTTTCTTCAGCAAATGGCTGAGCATGTGACCAAGTTCCAGGTCAGCGCCACTGTATACCATGATGGAGCTAATCATCATAAACGGAAAAAGGGTGGGAACCATTTTTGCCGCCCACTGGTATAACCCTTCATAAGCATACTGAAAAGTGGCATCGGGTTTGCTTAGTATGATGATGATAAGCAGAAGATACGCCAATGTTTTAAACAGCATATATTCACCGGAAGTTCTATTTGTTATATTTTATAAGGATATTGTAAAATTTATGTGTCAGGATTTAGGAGGCTGGCGATATGAGACTGGATAAATATTTATGTGACATGCAGCTTGGAACACGAAGCCAAGTCAAGGAAGCAATTAAAAAGGGGTTTGTATCTGTCAATGGTATTCGTGTCAAAAGTCCGTATTTCAAAGTAAATGAGCGACAGGATGATGTAAATTATATAGGTAATACACTCGCATACCAAAATCTTTATTACTATATGTTTCACAAGCCCTCGGGAGTTGTCACTGCCACGAAAGACCACCACGATCCTACTGTGATGGATCTGCTGCCTGATGCCTGTGGAAAGGAGTTATCCCCTGTGGGACGGCTTGACAAGGATACAGAAGGTCTTTTGCTGGTCACAAATGATGGGGAACTTGCCCATAAACTGCTTTCACCCAGAAAACATGTGGAAAAAACTTATTATGCAGAGTGTTCTGGTGTGCTTACTGCGGATCAGATTTCCTTGTTGGAAAACGGCGTAGATATCGGAGATGAGGAGTGCACCCAGCCAGCCAGGGTTAAACTGCTGTCCCAGACAGATTGTTCTTATGCTATAGAACTAACCATTACGGAAGGCCGTTTTCATCAAGTGAAGAGAATGGTTCAAGCCGTTGGTGGTTCTGTCACCTACCTGAAACGGCTCTCGATGGGATCATTGACTTTGGATCCTGCGCTGCCAAAAGGAGCCTACAGACCACTTACGGAAAAAGAGATATCGGATTTAAAACTGTTAACGAGCACAACATCTGCCCAATAGGATCCGTTGGCAGGTGTGGAAACCCGAAATAGGAGGACAGGAAATTGTCACTTGCGAATGGTTTTCTTCCAATGACAATGGAAGAAGTGCAAGAGCTTGGAATAGAGCAGTTAGATTTTATATATGTCACAGGAGATGCCTATGTGGATCACCCGTCCTTTGGACACGCAATCATTACCCGTCTTCTTTGTGAATATGGCTACCATGTCGGAATCATTTCACAGCCAGACTGGAGAAATGATGAGAGTATCACTGTACTAGGCACACCCCGCCTTGGTTTTCTGGTGTCTTCTGGAAACATGGATTCTATGGTGAATCATTACTATGTGTCCAAAAAACACCGCGAGACAGACGCCTATACGCCTGGTGGTGCTGCATACAAAAGACCTGATCACGCCACTGTCGTATACAGCAACCTGATCCGCAAAAAATATAAAAACATTCCAATTATCATCGGCGGAATCGAGGCAAGTCTCCGGCGTAT
The DNA here is from genome assembly GCA_029067205.1 of Lachnospiraceae bacterium. GTDB lineage: Bacteria > Bacillota > Clostridia > Lachnospirales > Lachnospiraceae > COE1. The sequence goes on along the minus strand of JAIEEY010000242.1, from coordinate 19,651 downwards.
GGCACACTATGATTACTGGTCAGATTCCTTCAAGCGGTCCATTCTGCTTGACAGTCAGGCGGACATCATCTCATATGGCATGGGCGAAAAGTCCATCATAGAAATTGCCGATGCATTAAACAGCGGCATTTCTGTGCAGGATTTATCCTTTATTGCGGGAACCGTATATAAGACGAAAGATATCTCAGGTCTTTATGATTATGAGCTTCTGCCTGCTTATGACGATATGATGACGGATAAGCGGTTGTATGCAAAAAGCTTTCAGATACAGCATGACAACACGGATCCATTTAATGGTAAAACCTTGGTCGAGCCATATCCAAACGGAGTATATGTTGTACAGAATATACCTCAGCCCCCTCTTTCGACACAGGAGATGGATGATGTCTATGCGCTTCCATACCAGAGGACATATCACCCTTCCTATGAGACACAGGGCGGTGTGCCGGCAATCGCGGAGATCAAGTTTTCCCTGAACAGTAACCGCGGCTGCTTTGGTGGTTGTAATTTCTGTGCCCTCACGTTCCATCAGGGACGCACGATCCAGGTGCGCAGCCACGAATCCATTATAGAAGAGGCAAAACGCATCACACAGGATAAGGATTTCAAGGGTTATATCCATGATGTGGGCGGTCCGACAGCGAACTTCAGACAGCCTTCCTGCCAGAAACAATTGCAGACCGGCGTGTGCAGGAACAGACAATGTCTGTGTCCGAAACCATGTCCTAACCTCGAGGTTGACCATTCTGATTATTTATCGCTTTTGCGCAAGCTGAGAAATCTTCCGAATGTCAGGAAAGTGTTCGTGCGTTCCGGGATACGGTTTGATTACCTGATGCTGGACAGGGATGACACGTTTTTTAGGGAGCTTGTGGAACACCATGTCAGCGGGCAGCTCAAGGTAGCGCCAGAGCATATCTGTGATGTGGTTTTATCCAAGATGGGAAAACCGGAAAATGCTGTATATGAAGCTTTCACAGAAAAATATCGCAGACTGAATCAAAAGATTGGCAAAAATCAATTTCTGGTACCATATTTAATGTCCTCGCATCCTGGTTCCACGCTGAAAGAGGCGGTAGCACTTGCCGAGTATTTGAGGGACATTGGCTATATGCCGGAGCAGGTACAGGATTTTTATCCGACGCCATCAACAATGTCAACTGTAATGTACTATACAGGAGTGGATCCCTCGACGATGAAACCAGTATATGTTTGCAGAAATCCGCATGAAAAAGCGATGCAGCGTGCACTGATCCAATACCGCAATCCTAAAAATTATGACCTTGTACAGGAAGCGCTAAAGCTTGCAGGACGTGAGGATCTGATTGGTTTTGACAAGAAATGTCTGATCAAACCGAGGAAAATAGCGGGAAAAAGTACACTTGCGAAGGAGCATAGAAGCGGAAACAAGACAGATGTGTTTCCTAATAAAGTACCGCAGAAACCTTGCAAGAAAAAAACGATCCGAAATGTCCATAAACAAAAAAATCCTATCAGAGGTCATTGATCACTAACATAAAGAAGCAATAAATATGAATGGATATGGATATGCTATAGGAAGAACCTAAAAAATAAGGAAGGAAAATAGTTTGAAAGAAGGTCACTTTCTAATTATTGATTGGTATGCGTGCTGGAGCACGCAGGAGGTATAAATATGAATATCATAATCATTACAGGTGCGTCCTCTGGTCTGGGCGTAGAATTTGCTCTGCAGCTGGACAATGTCTTTCACAATATCGATGAGATCTGGATGATTGCGCGCCGCAAAAAGGAAATGCTCGAAGCAGCACAGTATCTTGAGCACACAACACGTGTTCTTGACATGGACATTACAGATGAGGAACAGATGGAACGGTTCAAAAAACTTCTCGCTGATGAGAAACCAGTGATTCGTATGCTGGTCAACTGTGCGGGTTATGGCATTATGGGAGAATTTTCCGCTTCCAATATCAGTGAAGAACTTGGTATGATAGATGTAAACTGCAGGGCATTAACTCAGATGACGTATCTGTGTATTCCCTATATGAAGAAAAACAGCAGGATCATTCAGCTTGCCTCCAGTGCTGCATTTTTGCCACAGCCAAATTTTGCAGTGTACGCGGCGACAAAATCCTATGTACTCAGTTTCTCCAGGGCATTGAATCAGGAGCTTCGGTCTAAGAAAATCTATGTGACCGCAGTCTGCCCTGGACCAGTAGACACCCCTTTCTTTGATATTGCGGAGAAAACAGGGAGCACACTTGCGGTGAAAAAGCTTACACTTGTCCGTGCAGACCAGGTTGTGGAAAGAGCGATCACAGACTCTTATCACAAGCATGAGAGATCTGTGTACAGCGCATGGATCAAGAGCTTTGATGTCGCTGCCAAAATCATTCCGCACAGAGCCATTTTAAAGGCGATGCAGTGTTTAAAATAATCCCTGCTCTTTTTAGGGCACAAGGAACTCATTATTACAGATCAGGAGATAACAGATGAACATACCAAGACCGAAAAAAGGGGACTTTGCATATCCTCCGTATGAACGGAAAAGAGTAATCATTCGCACAGCGGCATATTTTTTGATATCGGCTGCGGTATTTCTGTTGGGATATTTTTCTACAGGTAAAAAGGAGAATCTTCTGACAGTTGTTGCCGTATTAGGCATGCTGCCTTCAAGCAAAAGTCTCGTGTCGGTTGTCATGTACTTTAAAATTCCTAAGTTCAGTGAAACAGTTTATCAGGAGATTGCCAGGCAGGAGGGTGATGTCCCTGTCATTTACAGTCTATATCTGACTTCGTACCGCTCCAATTTTCCGGTGAACTGTTTTGCCGTGCGTGGCAATAACCTGATTGGATATACGGAGTTTCCAGGCTGTGATATATCTGCCTGTGAAGCACACATACAGGGTATTCTAAAACAAAACAGCATCAAGAACATAACAATCAAGATTTTTCATGAAAAGACACGCTTTATAGAGCGCTTAAACCAGCTTCAGGCTTTGGAAGCCGGAAAAAAGGAGTCGGAGATTTTGACGCTTTTGTGTGATATTTCTTTATAAACATTTTAGAATAAAATATTGTTGATATGTGTTATGGGGGATGTAAGTTTGAAAGAAGGTCACTTTCAAACATTGATTGGTATGCGTGCCGGAGCACGCAAGAGGTATAATTATGATTTTAATAAGGATTTCTCCCAATGAGGCAGGACAGCGGTTTGATAAATATTTGAAAAGACTGCTTCAGAATGCGCCTGACAGTTTTATCTATAAGATGCTGCGGAAAAAGAATATTGTCCTAAACGGGAAAAAAGCTGATGGAAAGGAAAAGCTATGTATTGATGATGAGGTAAAGCTTTTCCTTGCAGATGATACATATGGGAAATTTAGTGGAAAATCTGTGGATCCCATGAATACCACACAGTATGTCCATGCCTATCAAAAGCTGGAAGCATTACATATTATATACGAGGATGACCATATCCTGATCGTTGACAAACCGTCAGGAATCTTGTCTCAGAAGTCGAGACCAGAAGATATCAGCATTAACGAATGGCTGATCGGCTATCTGCTTTCGCGGCGTGTCCTCACAGCAGATTCACTGGGAACCTTTAAGCCCTCGGTCTGCAACAGGCTTGACCGGAATACTTCAGGAATGGTGGTTTGTGGTAAAACGCTTGCAGGAAGTCAGTATCTGAGTCGTATTATCAAGGATAAAACCCTTGAAAAATATTATTATTGTCTGGTATCTGGCGAGCTGAGAGCAAAAGAACGTGTGACAGGCTATCTATATAAAGATATTTCGCAGAATAAAGTGGTTGTTTATCAAAACAAGGAAGATATTCCCGATTTATTAAAAAAGGATTCTGTGTTTATTGACACGGCTTTCCAGTCAATCCGTACAGCCAATGACATAACATTGTTGGAAGTACAGCTTTTTACTGGGAAAACACATCAGATTCGCGCCCACTTGTCGGCATTAGGATATCCGATCATCGGAGATGTCAAATATGGAGACGCTGCTGTGAATCAGATTTTTGCAAGGAAAGGTGTCCACTGCCAGCTGCTGCATGCTCATAAGCTGATATTCCCGAAAGATTCCGAACAAAAGTTTTCCAAAACATCGGGCAGGGTAGTGGAATGTCCGCCTCCCACACTGTTCGAAAAACTGATGCAGTAAGGAACTGTAAAAAATAACTTATGCATATTGACTTGTCTAAATGAAAGGTTATTTCTTTACAGTTCCTAAGTATTGAAGGAGAGGGCAATATGGCGACTTGGAATTCCAGAGGACTTCGCGGTTCCCTTTTGGAAGAAATGATTAATATGACAAATGAGAAGTACAGGGATAACGGACTGGCTCTGATTCAAAAAGTGCCGACGCCGATTACGCCGATCACAATTGATAAAGAGACTCGTCATATCACGCTTGCCTACTTTGACCAAAAGAGTACGGTTGATTACATAGGTGTTGTCCAGGGAATCCCAGTCTGTTTTGATGCCAAGGAGTGTGCAGTTGACCTGTTCACTCTCCAGAAGATACACCCGCATCAGGTTCAGTTTATGAGGGATTTTGACAGGCAAAGCGGCATCGCTTTTTTTCTGATCTATTTTACTGCACGTGACATTATGTACTATATGAGCATACGTGAATTGAATATATTCTGGGATAGAATGGAAAATGGCGGCAGAAAGAGCTTTCGCTTTGAAGAATTAAAAGAGCAGTATTTTATGAAACACAAAGGAGGACAAATCGTACCTTATCTGGATATGATACAACTTGACCTGAATGATCAGGAGAAGGATAGTGGTTGACATGGTGGATAAAAAAGTGTATACTTCGTATAATGCGCTATGTTAATTTGTTAACAAGGCAGCGCGTTAATGCATTAAAGTAAAAATTTGCCAGAAAGGATACTGAGGATTTTATGGGAAAACGACTCGTACATACCCCCGAAGGGGTGCGTGATATATATGGAAAGGAATATGCCAACAAGCAAAATATTCAAAAATTATTTGGCGATAAGCTTCACAGCTATGGGTATCAGGATATTCAGACGCCGACCTTTGAATTTTTTGATGTGTTCAGCCGTGAGATCGGAACCATACCTTCCAAGGAACTGTACAAGTTTTTCGACAAGGAAGGGAACACGCTGGTTCTAAGACCTGATTTTACACCCTCCATAGCGAGGTGTGCCGCCAAGTATTTCATGGATGAGAGCATTCCGCTGCGGTTTTGTTATCTGGGAAATAATTTTATCAATACAAACAATCTGCAGGGAAAATTAAAAGAGACAACACAGATGGGTGCAGAACTTCTTGGCGATGCTTCTCCAGAGGCAGACGCGGAAATGATAGCCATGCTTGTCGAGGCGCTGTTAAATTCCGGATTAAAGGATTTTCAGGTGTCCGTAGGTCAGATTGACTATTTTAAGGGCTTATGTGCCCATGCACAACTTGATGAGGAGACGGAGTTCGCACTGCGCGAATTTATATCAAGCAGAAATGAATTTGGCGCGCAGGAACTTCTATTGGATAAAAAAATACCAGAACAATCCATTCAGGCACTTCTTGGGGTAAACAGCCTGTTTGGTTCCTGTGAAATATTAGACAAAGCACTGGAAGCTGCGGACAACTCACGTTCTCAGAAGGCAATCGAACGATTAAAACAGGTATATGATCTGCTAAAAGTCTATGGTGTAGACCGATACATATCTTTTGACCTTGCGATGGTCAGCAAGTACAATTATTATACAGGCGTCATTTTCAATGCATATACCTATCAGGCTGGCAGCGCGATCGCGAAGGGAGGCAGATATGACAGCCTTTTGGAAAAGTTTGGCAAACCTGCGCCTGCAACTGGATTTGTTGTCATGATCGATGATCTCGTGACAGCACTTACCAGACAAAAAGTCTGTCCTGCGCTCGAAAACAAAAATCTGCTGCTTTTATATGCAAAGGATTTCAGTGGCGCAGCAGCAAGCGCAAGAAAGTATCGGGAACAAGGCTATTCCACAGTGCTGATGAAGCTGGAACAGCCAGAAGAGCAGTACACGAAGTTTGCCGAGGACAACAATTTTTCGAAAGTAATAATTCTATGAAAAGGGGAGGTATTTAATATGATTAATCAGACACAAGACATGCGATACCTTACCTTTGCGCTCGGTAAGGGACGGCTTGCAGATAAAACTCTGAAGCTTCTTGAAAAAATAGGCATTACCTGTGAGGAGATGAAGGATAAGAAATCCCGGAAACTTATCTTTGTCAATGAAGAGCTAAGGCTTAGATTTTTTCTTGCAAAAGGTCCGGATGTGCCCACTTATGTGGAATATGGTGCGGCGGATATTGGGGTAGTGGGCAGTGATACCATTTTGGAGGAAAACAGACGCGTATATGAAGTACTTGACCTTGGGTTTGGCAAGTGCAGAATGTGTGTATGTGGTCCTGACTCAGCGAAGGAGCTATTGCAGCATCATGAGATGATCCGCGTGGCAAGCAAATATCCCAAGATTGCCAAGGATTATTTTTACAATCAGAAGCACCAAACGGTTGACATCATCAAGCTAAACGGTTCTGTCGAACTTGGACCGATTGTCGGGCTCAGTGATGTCATCGTTGACATTGTTGAGACAGGCTCTACTTTAAAAGAAAACGGACTGGAGGTCTTAGAGGAAATCTGTCCGCTCTCTGCGCGCATGATCGTCAACCAGGTCAGCATGAAGATGGAGGCGGAGAGGATCAAAAAGCTTTTACAGGCACTTAAGGAGGAAATTTGAAGAAGGTCACTTTCAAACTTGATTGGTATGCGTGCCGGAGTACGCAAGGGGTATAACTATGAGAATTGTAAAATTAACGAATGATACCAAGCAAAATCTGCTTGAAAATCTATTAAAAAGAAGTACAAACGACTATGGGGATTATGAAAAGATTGTGGCGGATATCATTGAAAATGTGAAAGAACGCAAGGAAGAAGCAATTTTTGAGTATTCTCAGAAATTTGACAAATGTACCACGACAAAAGAAAACTTTAAAGTTACCAGAGAGGAAATCGATGCGGCATATCAGGAGTTGGATGCTCGTTTCATACAAGTGATGCGGGACTCAGCAGCCAATATCCGTACATATCATGAAAAACAAAAAAGAAATAGCTGGTTTGACGCCAAAGAGGACGGTACAATATTAGGCCAGAAGATCACGCCGATGCAGAATGTGGGTGTCTATGTTCCCGGCGGAAAAGCTGCTTATCCTTCGACAACGCTTATGAATATTGTTCCTGCCAAAGTTGCAGGTGTTCCCAATATTACCATGACAACGCCTGCTGGTGCTGACGGAAAAGTGAATTCCGCAACTCTTGTCGCAGCGGATATTGCAGGTGTAGATGCAATCTATAAAGTTGGCGGCGCACAGGCGATTGCAGCACTCGCATATGGTACAGAAATGATTCCGAAGGTTGACAAGATCGTTGGTCCCGGAAATATCTTTGTGGCGCTTGCAAAACGTGCTGTATACGGACATGTGAGCATCGACTCGATCGCTGGTCCTTCCGAAATCCTTGTGCTTGCCGACGAGAGCGCTATGCCAAGATATGTGGCAGCAGATTTGCTGTCTCAGGCAGAGCATGACGAGCTGGCATCGTCAATCCTGATCACCACAAGCGAAGAGCTTGCAAAGAAAGTATCTGACGAAGTTGATTCCTTTGTCAAAGTACTTGAGCGCAGGGAGATCATACAAAAATCGCTTGACAACTATGGATATATCCTTGTTGCACCAGATATGGAGATGGCCATCGAAGCAGTCAACGAGATTGCTTCTGAGCATCTTGAAATTTTGACAAAAAATCCGTTTGACATTATGACAAAAATCCGGAATGCAGGTGCAATCTTCCTCGGGGAATACTCGTCAGAGCCGCTCGGAGATTACTATGCTGGTCCTAATCACGTACTGCCAACAAATGGTACGGCAAAATTCTTCTCGCCGCTGAATGTGGATGACTATGTGAAGAAATCCAGCGTTATCTCTTATTCTAGGGAGGCTTTAAAAAAGGTTCATGAAGATATTGAGCTCTTTGCCAGGAAAGAGGGGCTCACTGCGCACGCTAATTCAATACGTGTGCGTTTTGAGGATTAAGCAGACTAGAAAGGATTATTATTATGGACAGAATTGCAGAAGTAAAAAGAATGACCAAAGAGACGGATATCAATCTGAAACTGAATCTGGACGGGGAAGGAAGGTCATCAGTCAATACAGGTATCGGTTTTTTTGACCATATGCTTGAAGGGTTCTCCAAACATGGTTTCTTTGATTTAGAGGTCGAAATCAAGGGTGATCTGGATGTTGACGGACACCATACTGTTGAGGATGCCGGTATTGTGCTGGGAAACGCGATCAGGGAAGCTGTTGGTGACAAAAAGGGGATTAAGCGGTATGGTTATTTTATCCTGCCGATGGATGATGCCCTGGCATTGTGTGCCGTTGACTTGTGTGGTCGCCCATACCTGCAGTTTGACTGTAGTTTTCCAAATGAAATGGTTGGCAGCTTTGACACATCGTTGGTTAAGGAGTTTTTCTATGCAATATCATACAGTGCAGCCATGAATATTCATATCAAGATGCTCAGCGGCGAAAACAGCCATCATATGATTGAAGCTGTATTCAAAGCATTTGCAAAGGCACTCGACGATGCAGTATCTATGGATGGGCGCATTAAAGACGTGCTGTCAACTAAAGGAAGTTTATAAGCAACAAAGGAATTGTTTGACATAAAAAGGAGGAAGGTGACTGATGAGAAAACAAAAATCAGCCAACAAATTTACACGTAGTATCTGTACACTTCTTTTGATCTGTATGCTCTGCAGTATAGTAGGGTTTCATTCAGAAGCAGCAGCTGTAGAACAAGGAATTGATGTTTCAAAATATCAGGGAGCGATTAACTGGCCGGAAGCGGCACAAAGCGGCATCTCATTTGCTTTTATCAAAGTCGGCAGTACAAAGTCTGGAATCGATCCCTATTTTCAGTACAACATGCTTGGTGCGCAACAAATGGGCATCAAAACAGGTGTGTACATATATTCATATGCAACAAGCGTTGAGGAGGCAGCATTAGAGGCTCAATTTGTCCTAGATGCGATTCAGAATCTTCAGGTATCTTATCCTGTTGTTTGGGATGTCGAGGATAATGTCCAGAAATCTCTATCTCCAGAGACACTGTCTCTCATGGCAAATACTTTCTGTGCTATGATTGAGGCAGAGGGGTATTATCCGATGGTCTACTCCAATACAAACTGGTTTAAGAACAAGATTGGACCAGTATTCTATGACAAATGGGTAGCACAATGGGCAGCTGCATGTGAAATCCCTGATGCGTCTATATGGCAGTACTCCTGTAAGGGAAGTATACCAGGAATCAACGGAGATGTGGATATGGACTATGCCTTGAAAGACTATTCCACCAGCATCGTTAACACGGGATGGGTTCCAAGAAAGGGCTATCTATATTTCTATATAAACTATAAAATGCAGCGGGGCTGGCTTGACCTTGGAACTGCAAAATATTATCTTGACCCTGCTGGACGTATGGTTACGGGCTGGCTGCCGCTTGATGATGCAATGTATTATCTGCATCCAGACGGAGTTATGGCTGTGGGATTCACACCAATCGGACCAGGAATGTATTGCTTTGATACAGAAGGCAAAATGCTCACTGGACTTCAAAATCTGAATGGACTGACCTATTATTTTGCGGCAGATGGTGCGATGTATGTCGGACTTTTGGATTTCCCTGATGGAAGGCGATTCTTCTCAACAGATGGACATATGCTCACTGGGCTTAGTATTGTTAATAATAAATATTACTATTTTGATATCAATGGAATCATGCAGACTGGATGGCAGACAATCGGCGACCAGACTTTTCTGTTTGCAATTGATGGTACGATGGCATATGGCTGGTTTAATGATGGTTTTAATACGTATTATCTGTCAATGGAAGATGGGCACAGAGTGACTGGATGGCAGACAATCGAAGGAAAGACCTATTTCTTTGATGCAAATGGGGTCATGCTGACTGGATGGCAGACGCTTGGTGATCAGACTTTCCTGTTTGCGGCAGATGGTTCGATGGTTTGTGGCTGGTTCAACGACGGTGTATATACCTATTATCTGTCAATGGAAGATGGACATAGAGTAACTGGATGGCAGACAATTGATGGAAGAACCTATTTCTTTGATGGATTAGGGCATATGTTGACAGGTGTTGTGAACCTAAATGGACTTTCTTACCTGTTTGCAGCAGATGGTACAATGTATACAGGTTGGTTCAATGACGGTGTCACTGCAAAGTATTATGAATCAGACGGACACATGGTTATTGGACTGGTAACGATCAATGAGAGCATTTATTATTTTGACATCAACGGAAATATGCAGACAGGCATCGTTGAAATTGGCGGTATTCCTTACATTTTTGATGTAGATGGAAAAATGCTTCCGCAACAGCTCCCACAATAGAATAGATATTGCTTTCACCCACAGCGAATCTGCGTGTAATAACCAGATTCGCTGTGGGTGATAAAAATAAAAGAATGTTAGTTTTGGAGTATTAATATGAGAAATTTAGCTTTGAGCGATGATGTCTTGTTAAAAATTGAAAAACCAGCGCGCTATATCGGAAACGAAGTAAATAGTGTCATGAAAAACAAAAATGATATATCTGTTCGGTTTGCGATGTGTTTTCCTGATGTCTATGAGATTGGCATGTCACACCTTGGTATCCAGATACTATACGATATGTTCAATCGTTTTGAGGATACCTGGTGTGAACGTGTCTATTCGCCATGGCCTGATCTCGATGCGGTCATGCGTGAAAAAAAGATTCCTTTATTTGCATTGGAATCACAGGAACCGATTAAAGACTTTGATTTTCTGGGCATTACCATTCAATATGAGATGTGCTATACGAATATTTTACAGATATTGGACTTGTCACAGATACCATTGCTGGCTGCGGAGCGGACCTGGGAACATCCAATTGTGATCGGAGGCGGTCCCTGCAGCTATAACCCTGAACCGATTGCTGATTTTTTTGATATTTTCTATATTGGAGAAGGGGAGACACAGTATCGTCCCCTTTTGAATTTATATAGAGAATGCAGGGAAAATGGTACGTCAAGAGAAGAATTTCTGGCGAAAGCAGCAACGCTTCCCGGAATGTATGTGCCACGATTTTATGAAGTGAGCTACCATAATAACGGCACAATCAAATCCTTTGCGCCGACGCGTCCAGATATTCCGAAAACGATCATGAAAGAGATTGTCACAGATGTATCAGATACTTATTATCCCGAAAAGCCAGTTGTACCTTTTATCAAATGTACGCAGGACAGGGTTGTTCTCGAAATCCAGAGGGGCTGTATCCGCGGATGCCGTTTCTGCCAGGCTGGGCAGTTGTACAGACCTGTACGGGAGCGTGATGTGGAGATGCTTAAGGATTACGCAGTCAAAATGCTCGATAACACGGGATATGATGAAATATCACTGAGTTCTCTGAGTTCCAGTGACTATTCCCATCTCGAAGAGCTTGTAAATTTCCTGATAGACAAATGTCACGAAAAAAAAGTAAATATCTCACTTCCATCACTTCGGATCGATGCCTTTTCGCTCGATGTCATGGAAAAAGTGCAGGATGTCAGGAAAAGCAGCCTTACGTTTGCACCGGAAGCTGGAAGCCAGCGCCTTAGAAATGTTATCAATAAAGGTTTGACAGAAGAAGTCATTTTGAAAGGTGCCACTCTGGCATTTGAAGGCGGCTGGAACAGGGTAAAACTCTATTTCATGCTCGGCCTGCCAACGGAGACAGAAGCGGATATCATGGGGATTGCCGAACTCTCCAACAAGATTGCTGTCGCTTTTTATGAGACTGTACCAAAGGAAAAAAGAAACGGAAAAGTACAGATTGTTGCCAGCACGTCTTTCTTTATTCCAAAACCTTTTACGCCATTCCAGTGGGCGCCACAGTGTACAAAGGAGCAATTCTTAGAAAAGGCTTACATGACAAGAAAGGCGATTACAGAACAATTGAATCAGAAGAGCATCAAATATAATTGGCATGAGGCTGATGCCAGTGTCATGGAGGGGATTCTTGCCCGTGGCGACAGACATTTATGCGAACCGATCTTAAAAGCATATCAAAAAGGCTGTATCTTTGACGCGTGGGGAGAGTACTACAAACACGATGTATGGATGGAGACTTTTGCGGAATGCGGCATTGATACAAGCTTTTATACGACACGGGAGCGTAGTCTTGACGAAATCTTTCCATGGGATTTTATCGACTGCGGCGTTTCAAAGGACTTTCTAAAGAGAGAGTGGCAGCGGGCGCTTGACGAACAAGTGACTCCAAACTGCCAGCAGCAGTGCAATGCCTGTGGAGCAGCAAGATTTCAGTGTGGGATTTGTATTGCGAAATAGCAGATCTATTTAAGGTCTATTCAAAATTCCGTTTCATAGATTGTGTAAACAGTTTGGAGGGAAAATGTGAAACTAAGAGTAAAATTTTCAAAACATGGTGTACTAAAATTTATCGGTCACTTGGATGTCATGCGTTATTTTCAGAAAGCGATACGCCGCGCAGGCATTGATATTGTTTATTCGACAGGCTTTAGCCCGCATCAGATCATGTCATTCGCAGCCCCGCTTGGCGTAGGTCTTGAGAGCAATGGTGAGTATATGGACATTGAAGTCAACGCTCTGACAAGCTCTAAAGAGTTGACTGATTTGCTCAATGCACAGATGGCCGATGGTATCGAAGTGCTTGAAGTCAAACTTCTGCCAGACAATGCTGGCAATGCGATGGCAAGCGTAGCGGCAGCGCGCTACACCATTGCATTCCGGGAAGAATGTCAGCCCAGCTTTTTGACCAAATCAGTTATAGATGACTTTTATAGTCAAAGCAAGATAATCGTTACTAAAAAGACCAAAAAAAGTGAATCGACCTTTGATATGAAGCCCTATATTTACATGTGCGATTTTGACGAGGAAAACAACACCATAGATCTGACTGTGGATGCAAGCAGCGCTGGAAATATTAAACCTGCACTTGTTGTTAAAGCTTTATTTGACTATAAGAATCAGGTGTTCGATGAATTTGGATTGTTGATCACGAGAGAAGAGACCTATACCAATGTTGGGACAGCGGAAGATGTCCAGTTAAAACCTCTTGGATTCGTTGGGAGTGATTACTGATGAATGAAATGCGCTATATCATAACAAAATACAAGGATGGAGTGCTGTCATTTGCATTGGACACTAAAGATAGTAAAATGGAATCAGTAGTTTTCACTCATTCCAACGAAAACATAAATGACGCGAAAATAGGTGATATTTTTGTGGCAAAAGTTAAAAATGTCGCAAAACAGATCAACGCGGCATTTATCGATTATGCGCCAAACCAAAAAGGCTATCTGCCTATTAACACAGAATATGTTCCTATCATAACAAACCGACAGTATGATGGCAGGATACTGGCGGGTGACGAAATCCTTGTGCAGCTGGAGAAAGAGGCTGTGCGGACAAAAGAACCTGTATTCACAGTAAATTTGTCCTTAGCAGGCAAGTATAGCGTAGTCTCTTATGCCAACACTTACAAGGGTGTGTCGAGAAAGTGCACCAAATTGGAGAGGGAACAGCTTCGAACCGCCATTCCACAGGAAATCAACTATGGCGTTGTCATTCGCACAAATGCAGTGTCGCTTTTGCATACATCGGATGCAGATGACACAAAGAGCAAATTGTCATTCCATTTATGCAATACGTCTCGTACTGAAGTTATGGCGAACATATCACCATTGACTATGTCTTCAGCCAAGACAGAATCCATAGAAGCACTACAGCCAATCAAGGATGAGATTAAATATCTGAACGATAAAATGTCCTCTCTGATTCATGATGGTATTCACAGAACGTGTTATAGCCGAATCTGGAAGGCTGCCCCTTCTTATTTGACAACTATGCGGGATGAGGGAATCATGTATCAACAGATTATTACAGATGATGCGCAGATTTATGGTGAAGTAAAGGATTTTGCAGCACTTTATATGCCAGAGCAGATTGCCAATATTTCATTGTATCAAGATGATTCATATCCGTTGCATAAGCTTTATCGTGTGGAGACACAGCTTGATGAACTACTGGCTAAAAAAGTCTGGCTAAAATCGGGTGCCTATTTGGTTATTGAAAAAACGGAAGCAATGTATGTGATTGATGTCAATTCCGGAAAAAATATCGCCAAAAAGGCAAATACAGAGTATATCTATCAGATTAATATGGAAGCCGCAAATGAAATTATGCGGCAGATCCGTCTCAGAAACCTTACTGGTATGATACTAGTTGATTTTATCAATATGGATGATGTTGAAAAGGAGAACGCACTTCTGCAGGAGTTAAGGGTTCTTGCCAAGAAAGATCATATTCTCACAACAATAGTTGACATAACGGCTCTTGGACTTGTGGAGATCACTCGCAAAAAAACAACAAAATCGCTGGCAGAACAGCTTTATCATTAAAAAAAGCACTTGACTATAGTTGATTGTTTTGAAAGAGGTACACATGAATTACGCGAAAAAGCAATTTATTTTAGTACTGGGCGCATCCCTTGTTTTTTTGACTGGATGCGGCGGACAAAAAAAAGAAACCAATCATATAGAAGAACGATCTCCGAATATTTTAGATACGAATACCGTGCTGGTTTCCACTGTAGCAGAAGATCTCATTCCAATATCCTCAACACCAGAAATCACAACGGAAGAACCAATTGATACCAGTTTTGACTTCACTGTATGTTTTGCAGGAGATGTCAATCTGGACGAAAACTGGGGCACCACCCAATATATGTCCGCTCAGCCAAATGGTATTTATGACTGCATTTCCGAAGAATTAGTCAACTTCATGCAGGATGCGGACATCATGTGCTTAAACAATGAATATTCCTACAGTTTACGAGGAAAACCCCTCAACGGAAAAGCCTATACTTTTCGCGCAGATCCTAAACGGGTAGAAGTTCTTTTGCAGTTGGGCGTTGATGCTGTCACATTGGCAAACAATCATGTTTATGATTATGGCAGAGAAGCGATGATTGACACCTTCACGGTTTTGGAAGATGCCGGAATACCTTACTTTGGTGCGGGAGAAAACTTGCAGAGAGCAATGGAACCCCTATATTTGGAAGTAGATGGAAGAACCATCGCATTGGTAGCTGCTTCCCGTGCGGAAAAATACAAAATGACGCCGCAGGCAACTGATACAGAACCAGGCATACTTCGCTGTTATGACACGGAATTGTTTTTACAGGAAATCAAAGAGGCAAAGGAACATGCGGATTTCTGCATTGCTTTTGTTCATTGGGGCACTGAATACAGCTACGATCTGGAACAGGTGCAGCTGGACACAGGAAAAGACTATCTGGATGCAGGCGCAGATGCAGTAATCGGCGCTCATTCCCATTGCTTACAGGGCATGGAATATTACGATGGGAAACCGATCATATATAGCCTTGGAAATTACTGGTTCAATGAAAAAACATTGGATACCATGCTTGTGCAGCTTCATTTTACAGGAGATGATGCTGATACACAGTTAACTGTCCAAGTCATTCCAGCAGTTCAGTCAGGATATCGGACAACCTATGCAGCTGAATTTGAGGAACAGCGCAGGATTTATGATTTTCTCGAAAGTATTTCTGTCAATGTGGAAATTTCAGATGAAGGAATTGTTACACCGCTAGAAACAACTGTTTACGAAGGAGGAGATTCATGAGAAAGAAATTGCCTATTATTATAGTTATAATTGTAATACTGTACACTGTTATATTTGCAGTTACCCTACTGATAACAATGCATCTGCCATCTTCGATTTATGAGAATCCAAATTTGATTATACGAAATTTCAATAGTGCAAATAAAATGAATTATAGAAAGAATACCCAGGATGGAATAACGACTATAAACTGTGGTAAAATGACAGGTATGGATACCATATGGAAATATATGGCAGGCGAAGATATGACCTTACATATGTACTATAATTTTGAGGTGACAAGCGGCAGGGCAAAACTTGTACTAATCACCCCTGATGATGCAATCATTACATTGGCAGAGCAGGATAGTGCTGAATGCAAAGATGAGCAGGAAAAAGAGTCGGATACAGTGAAAGATTCCAGCACAGTAACATCAACCATAGAGCCTATGACCGAGTTAAATCTGGAAAAAGGGGAAAACCGGATAAAGATTGTATGTGAAAAAGGGACATCATTTTCGCTGTCATTCAAAATATCTGAATAATGGAGCATACAAGTTCTTAGGATCTGTAGAAAAATAACTGACACATCTTGACTTGTCTATTTCTCCGATTGTGCATATCAAAAAGCCTCGCCGTAGCCCGCTACGCCTACGTTTTTTGATATACACCCTCGAAGAAATATCCTGCGCAATCTGTATCACTTATTTTCCTACGCTCCTTAATGTGGTGGAGAGTTTAAAATGAAAAAATTTAATATAACAGGATTATGCATTCCTTCAAAACATTATATGGTCGATTTGTCAGAAAAGGTAAATTTAATCTTGGACAACTATATCAGCCAAGGTGCATATTTTACAATTAACCGAGCAAGGCAGTTTGGAAAAACTACTATTATCAATGCTTTAGAAACACGTTTATGTAGAGAATACCTTGTGATCAGCATTAGTCTCGAAGCAGCTGATGACTATTTCGCAAGTATGCAGACCTTTGTAAATGGTCTTGTCATGGATATTGCAGATGAACTAAGAAGAAACAACGTCGCCGAATCGATTATAAGTGAGTGGGAAACCAGAATTGAAGGGGATTATCCATTAAAAATGTTTGGCAGAAAGGTTTCCTCTCTTTGTGCTCAATCAAAAAAAGAAGTGTTGTTGATCATCGATGAGGCAGATCAAAGTTCAGACAATCAAATATTTTTAAGCTTTCTCGGAATGCTCAGAGATAAATACCTCAAAAGAGAAATGGATCGGGACACTACATTTCGAAGCGTAATCCTCGCAGGAGTATACAATGTCAAAAATCTGAAACTGAAAATCCGGTCAGATGAGGAAAAGAAATATAACAGTCCTTGGAATATTGCTGTAGATTTTCAAGTTGACATGAGTTTCTCCAAGACAGATATTTCCCAAATGCTTCATAATTATTCAAAGGACACTGGTATCACTATGGATGAAAATGCCATTAGTGAAAAAATTCATTTTTATACAAACGGTTATCCAATGCTGGTCAGCTGGCTGTGTAAATGGATTGATGAAAATGGCGGCAGAGAATGGACAATCCAAAATGTCGAGAACGCAGAAAAAGAATTACTAAAAAGTGATAATACGCTGTTTGATGATATGATCAAAAATGTTGAAAATAATAAAAATTTTCGAAAAGTAATTACAGGGCTGTTGTTGGATGGTTTCCATTTACCTTTCGTAAAATCAGATTCCGAAATAAACCTTGGTGTAATGTTTGGAGTACTGGCAGAAAAAGACAATGAAACAGTAATTTCTAATATTGTCTTTGAGACATTTTTGTACAATCACCTGATCTCGAGCCAACTTCAGGCACGATATTTATTTGGCTTTGAAAAAAATCAGTTTATTGAAAACGGGCAGTTAAATATGGAACGGGCATTGCAAAAATTTCAGGAAATTATGAAAGCAGAATACCGAAAAGAAGATGCGGCTTTCCTTGAGCAGCAGGGACGTCTGTTATTCTTGTGTTTTATGAAACCCATCATAAACGGAAAAGGCAACTATTATGTAGAGCCAGAAACTCGTAATAACACGCGCATGGACATAGTGATAGCCTATGGTGCAAACGAGTATATTATTGAACTCAAAATCTGGCATGGACAACAATATCGTCAAAATGGACTCAATCAGCTTTGTGATTATCTTGAAAGCAGAAATAGTAGTAAAGGATACCTGATCAGTTTTAACTTTAACGAAAATAAAGAATATGTACAAAACACTATAATTGGGAAAGATGTTACCAAAGAAATATACGAAATTGTTGTATAAATCTTATGGATACATTGTGATGTATTTGCACAAAAACAAGCTGCAAAATATTGAAAATCAAGCAAAAAGAATATTGACAACAACTCGCAACAATGCTATCATATATGAGTATGCCGCATAACTAGGTTCAAGTGTATTTTGAAAATACCACCGAAGTTAGCGAGTAATTATTTAGGGGGTGCAATATGTACGCAATTATTGCAACAGGTGGGAAGCAGTACAAGGTTTCCGAAGGAGATGTGATCAAGGTAGAAAAGCTTGACGCAGAGGCAGGAAACACTGTAACTTTTGACAATGTTATTGCTGTTAGCAATGATTCTCTCAAGGTAGGCGCTGATGTGGCAAACGCATCTGTTTCCGCTACAGTTATGGAACAGGGCAGAGGCAAGAAAGTCATCGTATACAAGTATAAGAGAAAGACAGGCTATCACAAGAAAAACGGTCATAGACAAGCATACACTCAGGTTAAGATTGATAAAATCAACGCTTAATAGATGTTGTTCGTTTAGATAGTATGACTACGATTGTTATTTTTAAATCCAAGGACAGCTACAAAGGGTTCACCTGTATGGGACATGCAGGCTTTGGACAGTCAGGCAGTGATATTGTATGTGCCGCAATTTCAATTTTAGTAATTAATACACTGAATTCTATAGAGGAATTGGCAAAAGAAAAGATAATTACTGAAATTGATGAAAGAGACGGCTGTATTGAGTGTCATTTTCCTGACGAAATCAATGAAAAGACAAAGCTATTAATGGACTCTATGGTGATGGGTTTAAAAGGAATCGAACAAAATTATGGCAAAAAAGAAAGAACTCTTTTTTCGAAAGAAAAGCGATATTTCGAACTCATAATCAAGGAGGTGTAGTACCATGATGAAGTTAAATCTTCAGTTTTTTGCTCATAAAAAGGGAGTTGGTTCTACTAAGAATGGTAGAGATTCCGAGTCTAAGAGATTAGGTGCAAAGAGAGCAGATGGTCAATTCGTAAAGGCAGGCAACATTTTATATAGACAGCGCGGAACCAAGATTCATCCGGGCGTAAATGTTGGAATCGGCGGAGATGATACATTGTTTGCATTAATTGACGGTGTACTCAGATTCGAGAGAAAGGGAAGAGACAGAAAGCAGGCTTCCGTTTATCCTGTAGAGGAGAAATAAGACCATATTACGAATCTACTAAGGCTTCAGGTTTCACCTGGAGCCTTTTCCATATCTTTATAGAAAGGTTTTGAATGAAATGTTTGCAGATAGAGCCAAAATATACATTAGAAGCGGCAAAGGCGGTGACGGACATGTATCCTTCCGGCGCGAAAAATATGTACCAAACGGCGGTCCTGACGGCGGGGATGGCGGCAATGGCGGAAGTGTGATCTTTGAAGTTGACGAAGGTCTCAATACACTGACTGATTTCCGTCACATCAGAAAGTACTGTGCCCAGGACGGAGAGCAAGGTGGAAAGCGAAACTGCCGCGGAAAAAACGGTGAGGACATTATCATAAAAGTTCCAGAAGGAACTGTTGTAAAAGAATTGGAGTCCGGAAAGATCATCGCTGATATGTCAGGCGAAAATCGCAGACAAACCATATTGAGC
>JAIEEY010000241.1 GCA_029067205.1 Lachnospiraceae bacterium | reverse complement strand
TTACAACCTACCGCAAAAAGACTAAAACCTTTCCCTTTTTTTTTTTAGGTTTTTGCTTTCGCTTTTTTCCTTTAGCATTTTGTGTGCATAAATGTTGCTGTTTACGCCAACAATACCCAAAATTGTTCCAGAATCCCACATAGGCGTGAACAGTAACACTAAGTTTGAAAAGAATGTAAATAACGCTCGAATTACTTGACATAGAGTATAAAAAGCGAGTATCATAATGATAAAGGTACTGAAACGTTACGATACACAAATTAGAACATGTCAAATGCGATGGCAGACTGAGGTATTGGGATGGGGATCAGAACAGATGAAAAGATAGTCAATTATATAAGGAAAAAAATGCAGAAATCCCATAAAGTGGTGGCAGTACTTGGCATTGAGATGCTCGTGGAAGGCGGAGGATGTGATCTGGATTCCAATGATGAAAACTACCGTGTTGAGGAAGAGTATGGTTTCTGTCCTGAGGATATACTTTCGACGAGCTTTTTTAACGCGAAAGTGGAGAAATTTTATCGTTTTTACAAAAAGGAAATTCTCGGAATGAAGCTGCACGCCACACCTGCCCATGATGCGCTGGTAAGGCTTCAGAATCAGGGGAAGCTCTCGGCAGTGATCTGTCAGAATTACCATGGTATCCCGGAAAATGTACCCCTGAACAATGTCATAGACCTGAATGGAAATATCAATATAAATCAATGCCCGCATTGCGATAAAGATTTTGATATCCAATATATTGTGAATTCGAAAGGAATTCCACAATGTGATCACTGTAAAGTGGCAATACGGCCAGGAATCCGCCTGATTGGGGAGCGTGTGGATACAAAGCTTATGACACAGGTGGCGATCGCATGCGACACAGCAGATGTCATGCTGATACTTGGTAAGAATATGTATCACGACAGACTTGAATACAGTGCAGCGCCAGAACAGGAGCAGCTCAAGGTTCTTTTTTCAAAAAATGAATTTGAACGCAACGGCAAAGTTGACTTTATTATCAGAGATGATATTTGTGAATTTTTACCTCTTATTATTGATTAAACAGCAAAACAGTGAGGTTTTATGAAGAAAATAAAAATGAATCTCGGACAACCATATCCTTTAGGAGCGTCCGTCAAAGGGGCAGGTATCAATTTTTCCATGGTTAATGGTTCGGACAAAGAATGTGGAATCATTTTTTACCGAAAAGGTGTTGAGCAGAAGGAACGGGTTCTTTTTGACCAGAAGCATAGAATTGGAAATATATGTTGTGCATTGATAGAGGGAATCAATGCACACGATTGTGAGTATAATTATTTTATTGGAGATGAAGTTTTTGTAGATCCCTATGCCAAAAAGATTGTTGGAAATGAAAAATGGCGTTCGGGTGAGTTTGAGCGTCCTCTGTTGAGAGGAGGTTTCGATTATGGTATGTTTGACTGGGAGGGAACGGCACCGTTGCATATTCCATATCACGATAGTATCATGTATTGTCTCAATGTCAGAAGTTTCACGAGACATTCTTCGTCAAAGGTCAAGAAAAAGGGAACTTTTGAAGGACTAATGGAAAAAATCACATATCTGAAAGAGCTAGGTATCAATTCGATTGAGCTAATGCCTGCTTATGAGTATGAAGAGTGTGAGTGGGATAATATAGATGTAAATGCCAAGACACAGATTGAATATCAGGTAAATCATATTGATGAGGAACTGCCATTAGATGAGGAACCACAGAGGGCAAAGAGACTGAACTGCTGGGGATATAAGAAAGCATTTTATTTTGCGCCCAAGGCATCTTATGCAGCAAGTGACAATCCGTGTGAAGAGTTCCGCCGTATGGTGCGTAAACTTCACCAAAATGGTATTGAGGTTGTCATGCAGTTCTATTTTCCTGATGAGGTGAAACAGGGCTATATTCTTGAAATCATTAAGTATTGGGTTTTGGAATATCAGATTGACGGTGTGCATCTGAAGGGCAGCAGACTTCCTATAACACTGATTGCCACGGAACCGCTTCTGGCAGATACCAAGATCATGTGTGAAGATTTTTATCTGCATGAGATTTATCCGAATGGGATACAGCCCGCCAATAAGATATTGGGCTATTACAGGGATGAATATATGTATGACATGCGCAGGTTTTTGAAGGGTGATCAGGATATGCTCAAAAGCTTCCGGTATCATATGAGAAATACGAATCCGAAGTGCGGTGTTGTCAATTATATTACGAATTATTATGGATTTACATTAAATGATCTTGTGTCCTATGAGCAAAAACATAATGAGGCAAACGGTGAGAACAATACAGATGGCACAAATTTTAATTTCAGTTGGAACTGTGGCATGGAAGGACCATCGCGCAAGAAGGCGGTCAAACAGCTTCGGAACAAACAGATGAAAAACGCGCTGAGTTTTCTGCTTACTGCGCAGGGGACACCGCTTTTGTTCGCTGGGGACGAGTTTGGGAACAGCCAGTATGGCAATAATAACTGTTATTGCCAGGATAATGAGACTGGATGGGTTGACTGGAGGGAGCTCGCCAGAAATCAGGATCTGTATACATATGTGAGGGAGCTGATTGCTTTTCGGAAGCGTCACAGCATTCTGCATTTGAGCGATAGCCTTACAACGCTTGACAGATATGGTCTTGGTTATCCAGATCTCTCATATCACGGAGAGGAAGCGTGGAAAGTGCAGCTGGAGAACTATAACAGGCATATTGGTATTATGTATTGCGGGCAGAACGACAAGGGTGATGGTGACCATATCTACATTGCCTACAACATGCACTGGAATTCGCATCGCTTTGCGCTGCCATCGATTGCAAATCATAAGTGGGTATCTGTGCTTGGCACAGAGGCAGGCAGTGTTGTATATGACGAAGAAAAGAATATGGAATATATTGATATTGCACCGAGAAGCGTCTCTATTTTGACGGGAAGAGAATTGACAGAAGATGAGATGAAACAAAAGGCTGCGATACAGATGCAGACAAAAAATATGACACTTCTGTCAGAAAAGACTGCGGCAGGCATAAAAAATAAAAAGGGTCGAAAGAGGTAATCAGCAGTGCATGTTTGGAAACATTTTAAGACAATTACACATCATAAGTTTATGGTGATGAAAGGATGCTTTTCTGTTGGATTGTACTGGCAGGGACTGCTGCATGACCTTTCTAAATATATGCCTAGTGAATTTATTGTTGGGGTACGGTATTATCAAGGTACACAGAGTCCTAATAATGCGGAGCGGAAACAGAATGGATATTCGTCGGCATGGCTGCACCACAAGGGACGGAATAAACACCATTACGAATACTGGATGGACTATAGCGCCCATGCAGGTGACGGGATCATTCCGGCAAAGATGCCAGACAAATATATAGTGGAAATGTTTATCGACCGGATTGCCGCATCTAAAAATTATAATAAGGAAAAATACACGGATGATATGCCGCTGAAATATTATCTTAGCGGAAGCTCAGAGAATTTTATTCATCCAGAAACAAGGCGGAAACTTGAAAAGCTGCTGCATATGCTGGCAGATCAAGGTGAAGCGTATACAATGCGCTATATTCGCAGAAAGATTATTCCCAAAATAAGAAGGCAGCATTTTGGAATAATAAAAAAGAGATACAAGTAACCGAAATGAATACTCCTCATATATTAAGTATTAGAAAAAGTGCTTGATGCATGAGGAGTTGTTTTTATGAATTGTTGGTTTTGGATTATTTTACTGTGGTGTTTCTGTGGGAATGGCGGAAATCGGAGTAATTGCGGTTCATGTAATTGTGACTGTGATAATGATTCAGGTCGCCGTGAATCCATATTCCCGACACCGATTATGCCTCCTAGCAACGGATGCGGCTGTGGCAATGATATGGTGCAGTCACGCAGTTTTGCTGGGTTTGGTGACAACAATACCTGCGGATGCGAGGAGAAAGAGGACTAAAAATAGTCTTGAATTGACTGGGCGCGCAGCATCGCTGCGCGCTTATGGCTGTATAAATGGAGTATATGACATGCAAATCAGGAATGAAGAAATCAGGAAAAGGGTGAATATCAGGGAAATATATCGATATTTGGGATATGGTGCAAAGATTCCCGATGACATCGTGGATTCTATGGTCAAAGAAGTCCTTACAAGTCTGATTAATACAATACAGCCTAGAAATATTTATAAAATTTACACCTGCAGTACTTCACAGACCGTTGTGGATTTAAAGCAAGAAAAGAGAACCATTGCTTTTGAAAGCCAGGATCTGGCGGCTAATCTTGCACAGTGTGGGCATGTAATCCTGATCGCGGCAACACTGGGACTCGAGGCAGACAAGCTCTTACAAAAATACGAGATATTGAATATGACAAAGGCGGCGATCACGCAGGCGTGTGGTGCGGCGTGTATCGAAGCGTACTGTAATATCCTTCAGGAGCAGATCTGTAAAGAGGTATCTACAAATGACAAAACATTCTTTCTGAGACCGCGGTTCAGTCCGGGATACGGGGATTTGCCACTGTATTATCAGAAGATGATCTTTGAGGAATTGGAATGTACAAAGCGCATAGGGCTTACGCTCACAGACAGTTTGTTAATGTATCCTACGAAAAGCGTGAGTGCATTGATCGGGTTGACAACAAATCCACAGAGCTGTCATATCGGAAAGTGTAAAAACTGTGATAATACAGAATGTGAATTTCGTGAAGCATAAAAAATGATGGGGGAATATGATGCGTTTTAGAGAATTATTAGGAAAAAGGATCTTGTTTTTTGACGGCGGCATGGGGACTTTGCTGCAGGAGCGCGGGCTTCAGACCGGAGAGGTTCCTGAGACATGGAATATCCTGCATCCGGATGTTATTCGGCAGATTCATAAGAAATATTTGCTGGCTGGCTGTAATGTGGTTACAGCCAATACATTTGGTGTGAATGCCTTTAAGTGCAAAAATCTTGACTACACGGTGGACGAGCTGGTGGCTGCCGGGATCAGACTTACTAAGGAAGCGATCGAGGAGGTTCGGAAGGAATACGACCACCCAATGTATTCCACGCTGGATATCGGTTCGATTGGAAAACTCCTGAAACCTCTCGGAGAAATTTCTTTTGACGAGGCGTATAACACTTTTCAGGAGATTGTCATAGCAGGTGACAAGGCGGGGGCGGACCTGATCCTCATTGAGACGGTAAGTGATTCCTATGAGATCAAAGCTGCTGTCCTTGCGGCAAAAGAGAACAGTGACCTGCCTGTTGTTGTCACCATGATCTTTGATGAGAACGGAAAGCTTTTGACTGGGGGGGACGTTGCGAGTGCGACAGCCATGCTCGAAGGTCTGGGTGTTGATGCAATCGGATTTAACTGCGGACTGGGACCGGAGCAGATGAAAAAGCTGCTGCCGCAGCTGACTGCATGCTGTTCCCTTCCGATTGTGATCAATCCAAATGCAGGGCTTCCGGTTGTCGTCAATGGGCAGACTGTTTTCAACGTGGAGCCGGATGCGTTTGCCGGGAGTGTAAAGACGCTGGTTGAAATGGGGGCAAGTGCAGTCGGTGGCTGCTGCGGAACAACACCGGCACATATCAGGCGCGTTGTAGAACTCTGCGGGGAAATGGATATCAAGCCGGTCACGGACAAAAAACTGACGGTCGTGTCATCTTACAATCACGCTGTCTATTTTACCAGAAAGCCGCTGATCATCGGAGAACGCATTAATCCGACCGGCAAATCGAAGTTCAAGCAGGCGCTTCGGGATCATGACATGGAATATATCTACAAAGAAGGGCTCACGCAGGAGGAAAACGGTGCACATATCCTTGATGTCAATGTGGGACTTCCCGAGATTGACGAGCCGCAGCTTATGGAGGAGGCTGTCACGGGAATACAGGCGATCATTGACCTGCCGCTGCAGATCGATACCTCTGACACGGAGGCGATGGAGCGGGGACTGCGGTATTACAATGGAAAACCGATGTTAAATTCTGTCAATGGCAAGAAGGAGTCCATGGAGAGCGTCTTTCCGATCGCAAAGAAATATGGCGCAGTACTGGTATGTCTGTGTCTTGATGAGGGCGGAATCCCCGAGACTGTTGAGGGGAGGCTGCAAGTGGCGGAGAAAATCATCAAAACTGCTGCCGCGTATGGCATTCCGAAGAAAAACCTTGTGATGGATGCACTCGTGCTAACGATCAGCACTGGTCAGGACAATGCCAATGTCACACTCGAAACGCTGCGCAGAATCCGTTATGAATTAGGGCTTCATACAGTGCTTGGCGTGTCCAACATTTCCTTCGGACTTCCGGAGAGGAGCCGTATCAATACTGCATTTTTTACGATGGCGATGAACAATGGTCTGAGTGCAGGCATCGTAAACCCTTCCAGCGAGCCGATGATGGCGGCCTATTACAGCTTTAACGCGCTGATCGGCGAGGACGACCAATGCATGGAATATATCGCAAAAGCCGCATCACAGACAGCGGACAAACCTGCTGCTGCGTCCTCCTCAAACAGGGAACTGACACTTGACGAGGCGATTGTGAAAGGTTTGGCGGAGAGTGCCCATGAAGCGACTGTCAGGCTGCTCGAACAGAACATTGATTCGCTGACCATTATCAATGAAAAGCTGATTCCGGCATTGGATGTGGTTGGCAAGGGTTTTGAGGAGAAGAAGATGTTTCTGCCGCAGCTTTTAATGAGTGCAGATGCGGCAAAGGCATCATTCGAGGCAATCAAATCAACGCTGTCAAAACAAGGAAAAAACAGTGAGAGCAAGGGTAAGATCGTGATAGCTACTGTGAAGGGCGATATTCATGATATCGGGAAAAACATTGTCAAAACCTTGCTGGAGAACTACGGCTTTGACATGATCGACCTCGGAAAGGATGTTGACCCGGAGCTGATTCTGAAAACAGTGCAGGAGCAAAATGTGAAATTAGTGGGACTCAGCGCACTTATGACCACGACAGTCGTGAATATGGAGGCAACCATCAGGCTTCTGCGTGAGAATGGTGCAGACTGCAAAGTGATGGTGGGAGGAGCAGTGCTCACACAGGAGTACGCGGACATGATCGGTGCAGACTTTTATTCCAGGGACGCAATGGGCTCCGTGCGGTATGCAAATGAGCTTTATGATAAAGGGGAACTGTAATATTCATATTCTATACAAAAAGGCATTGCAAAACCGATTGGTTCGTAATGCCTTTTTTGTATGCACAGGGGCGCAGTAAGGAAATTATGTGCTTACGCACAACTGCGCCCCGCGCGGCGAGTAGGGGAGAAGTGATCCCCTACTCGATTTTAGTTATGATATGGGGAACAAAATAAAAATATTAAAAAAGTATTTACAAAAAAAGTAAATATCTTTATAATTATATTATACTCACGATAAATGAAATTTGCTGTGAGTATTGCGCCAGCCGCAGCCGCGAAGCAGCATACTTCCTTATGCGGCTGTGTGCATCATTTTATACTGAGCGGTCAGTCTTTTTGACCGCCAGTATAATTACTATATTATGAGGAAAATAGTGTATGAAAAGAAACTATCAATTATCCGAGCGAGAACAGCAGGTCATGAATTTTATGTGGGATAAGGGGGAAGCAGTAACCAGTGTGGAAATTCTTGAATCACTAACAGATGTTATGCAAAATGCCACATATGTCCATAGAACGATTAATTCTTTGCTTGCTTCCGGTTTTATACGAGAATGCGGGGTTGTCCAGCACAGAACGCAGTATGCAAGAAAATTTTTGCCATGTATGACAAGGGAAGAGTATGCTGCCAAATATTTAGTAAAACAAGGGATTCAGAGAAAATCGCTGGGCAGAATAGCAATGGCATTGATCAATGAGACACAAGACAGTGATTATCAAAATACACGAGAAACAGTAGAAGAATTGCAGAAAATCATTGATGAATTGAAAAATCAGGCGGACAATTTCCGACAGGAGTGAACATAATGGATATAACAGCATATTCTGTGGTGATGGCCTGGATATGGACTACATTACTGGCAATAATTATATATATTATACAGCAGAATAGGATGTTGCACTATTTTGGAATCCGTAATCTGCTCATTTTATATGTTTTCTGTATATTGAGGACAATCGTACCAATCGAACTGTCCATAACCAAAGTCATTCCGGTGAAAGGTGTTTATAATGCTGTGACGCGTTTTTGCACAAAACCTTTGACTGAAGGTATGATTCCAGCGGGATATGTACTGTTAGTGGTATGGGGATGTGGTACGGTGATTAAGCTGTATATACTTGTGAAAGATTATTGGATGTCAAATCATATGCTTCGCGATTTTTCTATACGAAATGATGATACAGTACAGCGGATATTAGAAGCACTTCAAAGAGAACATGGGGACAATCGAAAAATTGTCGTGTACAGAACGTTCTTAACTGTTCCAATGGAAATGGGTATACGACATCCAAGAATCCTCCTACCGG
Source organism: Lachnospiraceae bacterium (assembly GCA_029067205.1). GTDB lineage: Bacteria > Bacillota > Clostridia > Lachnospirales > Lachnospiraceae > COE1. The sequence continues at coordinate 3,366 of JAIEEY010000241.1, read as the reverse complement.
ATCAGGAGTATACAGAACAGCAATTATACTATATCATACAACATGAATATACTCATATATTAAATCATGATACAACCACAAAGCTGATAATCAATCTTTGGATCTGCATATTCTGGTGGAATCCAATCACGTATTTAATGAACTATAATATAGAGAATGCCTTAGAGTTCAACTGTGATCTCACGGCTGTTAAAACATTGGATAATGAAAAAAAGGCAGAGTATTTGTCAACGATTCTTTATGTTATGAAAAATAGAAGGAAACAAAGCAATCATAGACAATTACCCAAAAGCATGAATGCTTTGTATAGGTTACATAATGATACAGAACTTGTCAAAAGATTCCGCATTGTATCAGAATGCGTGAATATGACGGAGATAGAGCAAAAAAGGCACAATTTATATTTGCGGTTACTGTCGGTAACTTATATTGTTATTTTTTTCCTTACCTATTGTTTTGTTATTCAGTCAAAGTTTGATGTTCCTGTAGAGGGAATGACAAAGGAGGTGGATGATTACTATATAGAGCCAGAAAAAATTATTTTACGACAAAATGGAGATGTATATGAGGTGATATCAGAAGAAGGAAAAGTAATAATTGTTGATGAAGAAACAGCGATGCAAATGAGAGAAGTGTTTTTAGAAGGAGAGTAGAGGAAAGGGAATGAAGAGAGATATGTCAAGGGGGAATATAAAATGATAAAAGTAAAAATGCCATTTAACCAGATTCAGGTGAATTACGTGGAACCCTGTAAAGTTAAAAAGGGTGTATTCAAGCTGGCGGACTATGGATTACAACAGGATGCGGCAACACTGAAAATCTCTTCCGAAGGCAGCAGAAAAGCAATGGAGTATGTCAATATTGTCGCAGTGGAAGAAGGAAAAGAACTGTTGGGCGAAGAGCACAAGGCTGAAAAGTCTTTTGAAAGGCTGTTGGATGATGTCCTGAATGGAGAGGTGTTGAGCAAAGAAGAGCAGGAACGCCTTGATGGGGAACTGATTGGTAGAATCCAGAGACATTATGACGCAATGTCAAATCTGCGTCTTGCGGATGATGATGAGAGGGTGCTCGAAGAGATGAAAAAGAACTTTCTCATGAGGCAGCAGGCATTGAAGGACATGAAACAGGTGGCGGAAGATGAAAAGCAGCAGGAGGAAGCCACACGGCAGGAGGCGGAAGCTGCGCAGAATGCGGACGAGGTGGCAAACAAAGCCGCCGAGGCGGATATGATCGCGAAAAGTCTGGAGGGGCTGGATCAGGAGACTGATATGGGAGCGCAGAAGAACGAAGAAGTTTCGAGGGGAAACATGTCAGATACAGCAGGGGACAATACGGTTTCCGATACGGACAAGGCTGCGAACCATCAGAAAGTATTGAACTACGATGAGAACAATAAAGGTAATATCGAGGAACTTGACAATCAGCGGATTGCGGAGGCGATGCAGGAAAAAGAGTACAGTAGGATGTTGGATGAAAGTTATGAGAGAACCATGCAGGTTTTTGAGAATAAGGAATTTAGTCTGAAAGAGCGCGCTGAGGCGTACAGGATTTTTATGGACGAGGCGGAAGAGATTGCCGTAAACAGGGAGATTGCCAGACATCAGAAGATTTATGATTATGAATCTGTCATCGATTTGCGGCTCAAGACACTGTCAAGCTGTGGGATGAAAAATACCACGGCGCAGACGGACAAAGATACCAGGCAGAGTACAGGACAGGACTTTGTAAAAGATGCGGCAGCGGATAAGCTGAAAGCGGCCCCGAGTCCTTAAGGCAGTATTCTGGTGAGGTATTGCTGGTCGGGATCGACATGACAAAAAAGACAAAAGAGTACTCATGTTTGATAGAAAGTCTGGAAAAGAAACGAAATAGCGATTGAGTCTGTTTAGGAACAGTTCAAAAATAAGCTGTACTGGTTATTTTTGAACTGTTCCTTTTTTTGGTTGACAATATTTTACAGCTATGGTATATTAACTGTGTTAAGTGTATTAATACAGTTAAAGGAGAGATGACAATGATTTTGATAGACCACAAGGACAGACGTCCGATTTATGAACAGGTCATTGAACGGTTTCAGCAGATGATACTGTGCGGTGCATTACAGCCCGATACACCTATGCCTTCTGTCAGAAGCCTTGCGATGGAATTGTCATTAAATCCAAATACCATACAGCGTGCCTATCAGGAGTTAGAGCGCACAGGGTATATCTATACCATTAAGGGAAAGGGCAGCTTTGTGAGCGAGACGGCGGCAGCCGCATCCAACAAACGCCAGCAGCTGCGCAGGGAACTGCAGACTTTTGTCGATAAAGCACTGCTTGCTGGCGTCTCGGCACAGGAATTGCAGGAAATGCTCACTGCATGTGTGCAGGACAGCAGTGTGTTAACGAATAAGATGGGAGATGAGGAATATGATAACAGCGGTCAATGTTAAAAAGCATTTTGGTGAGGCTGCGGCGGTGAATGATATCACTGTGACGATCAGAAACAGGGAAGTTTTTGGACTGATCGGCACGAACGGTGCTGGAAAAAGTACTTTTTTGCGCATGGCGAGCGGTGTATTGAAACCAGACAGCGGAGCGATTCTTGTGGACGAGAAACCTGTCTATGAGAATCCGGCAGTCAAGGCAGATATTTTTTATATATCGGACGACCAGTATTTTCTTCCCAATGCCACTCCGAAAGACATGGCTGATTTTTACAGTGATTATTATGTGTCGTTTGACAGGGTGCGGTTTGAGGATATGCTTGGAAAATTTCAGTTAAAGGCAGACAGGAAGATCAATACCTTCTCCAAAGGAATGAAAAAACAGCTTTCTGTGCTTCTCGGTGTCTGTGCAAACACAAAGTATCTGCTCTGCGATGAGACTTTTGACGGACTCGATCCTGTCATGCGTCAGGCGGTGAAAGGTATCTTTGCCGGGGAACTTGCGGAACGGGATTTTACGCCGGTGATTGCGTCCCACAATCTGAGGGAACTTGAGGACATCTGCGACTGTGTTGGAATCCTGCACCAGGGCGGCGTCTTGATGCAGAAGGATTTGGAGGAGATGAAACTGAATATTCACAATATACAGTGTGTCTTCCAAAATGTGCAGGATGAGCAGGCTGCCCTTGATCTGCTAAAGATCGTCAAGGCTGAGAGAAGAGGGACGTTGAACATTATCACTGTCCGCGGTTCCGAAAAGGAGATCATGGATAAAATAAATTCTTTCTCACCGGTTTTTGCAGAAATTCTGCCGCTTACCCTTGAGGAAATCTTTATCAGTGAAACGGAGGTTGTCGGATATGATATCAAAAAACGGCGTGTTTCAATTCTAGTTGACAAATGCATGTTTACAAATTGCCATGGAAAGCTTTTAAATA
>JAIEEY010000240.1 GCA_029067205.1 Lachnospiraceae bacterium | reverse complement strand
ATATGTGTATAATAGACAGCCTCTGGTATGGTAGGTACTGTGGGAAAGTTCATGTCAGCGACCCACATCGGGATAAAGTCAAAGCCGTCTCTGGGCGGGATCAGACCTGATCCGTCAACAGCAATCGCATCTTTTCCGTGTCGGTCCATAATTGTCGTAAAATCGTATTTCATGTTTGAATACCTCCTATTACTTTTTATTGTAACAGAAAAGCATTGATGTTAATAGTAAAATTCATAAATATGTATACAGTTAGGATATAATGCCGCTAATAAGATATCTTTAGGGGAACTTTGATAGAAGATATAGACGGCATGCGGCATATTCCGGTCAGGGCAGTGAAGTCAGGATATGATATATGGAGACCGATTGTGCTGTTACTGTTCACTCCCCCATCAAAGTAGTGGGAATCGAGCGCCAAAATGCTAAAAGCTTTCGCTTTTTCCCTTTAGCATTTTGTGTGCATAAATGCTGCTGTTCACACCGAAAAAACATATAAATATGCAAAACACAGCAGGGGTGTGAACAGTAACATTGTGCTGGAGGGTGATGCTTTTGAGGGCAAGTGTAGCTTGAAAATGACATGAAATTTGTTATAATTAGAATATCGATAAGAAAGAGGGTATTTACATGAGTGACAGAGAAAAAGTTTGTCAGTTATCAGACACTGTACCAGATTATAGAATTGGCTATGTTGTAGTTTATTTACAGGGCATAACGGAAGGAAATATGCTTTTGGAGGATTCGTAAATGCGAAACGTTAATATTACAGGCAAATACAAAATTTTCTGTTACGCTTTGCTGAGTAGTTTGTTTTTTTGTGCGTGCGGACGGGATGCAGCGCCATCACAAGAAAGTACTGTAGCGTTGACGGAAACTGAGGCAGAGACAAGAGAGTCAAGGGAGACAGAGGAGACTCAAACATTGCCAGATTTATCCAATGCCAGGAACGCTGATGAAGTGTTGGAATTGCTCATAGCGGATGAGGGTTTTCGGGAGCGCGTGCGTCGTAGCAGTGAACTTAGAATTGCGGATGAATCTTCGGCAGAGACAATCCTCAAAGAGATAAAGAACTGTGAGAGCATAGTACTAAGAGAAGCGGTGTATGGCAATCCAATTTATTCGCTGGAGTCCTTGTCACTGTTTCCGAATCTAAAACAACTTGCAATCGATATCAGTAAATGGGATGATTCAACCATTGCGGACTTTACACCTATTGCACAGCTGTCCCAATTGGAAGAGATTTATATCAATTATGGAAAAGAAGAGCAGATTGACCTTTCCTTTTTAGGGGAAATGCACACGGTCACAAATCTTTATCTGACACACTGCAATATAGCAGATCTCTCGTTTCTGGAACAAATGCCGCAGCTGCAGCGCCTGTCCCTGTACGAGACGCCTGTGGAGGATCTGGCGGTGTTGGAGAAGCTTCCTGAGCTGGTTGAGCTGGCGCTCTCCGGCAATGAGAATGCGAAGCACATTGAGGCGGTGGGAACGCTCACAAAGATGCAGGATTTGGGAATACAGTATTGTGGTATTGAGGATATCAGCTTTTTGAGCGGCTTGACAGAGCTGCGGGGCGTGAACTTAAACGGCAATTCCGTCACAGATATTACCCCGCTTGCAGGTTTAGTCAAGATGGAGCGATTAGGTTTGGCCGAGAATAAAATCAGCGATATTTCAGCGATTGGAGAACTGAGCAGTCTGTTTGACCTGGCATTGGACGGGAACGAGATTCAGGACATATCCGTTCTTGCCAGGCTTCCGCATTTGAACCAGGCGGGGCTTTCGGACAACCAGATTGAAGACTTTTCACCACTGGCAGGAAAGGAAGAGCTGATGTATGCGGCGGTGTTTGGCAATCCCGCAAAAAGTATTAAGCCAGTTTGGGAAGTGCCAATGCTCTTGTATACAGACACAGGCGTATCGGACGAGGAGGAAACATGGATAGCAGACTGGCTGAAAGAAAATTATCCAGAGATGGAAGAATTTGAATGTATTGACTGTGTTCAGGGAGATTTAAATGATGACGGAAGGCAGGATATCGCTTTTGTCGTGGACAGCGATTATTTTGATGTACATGAGGAAGCTTATCCGGAGCGCATATCAGATGACCGCTGTCTGTTTGTTCTGCTGCAGCAGAAAGACGGTTCGTGGCGGGAGATAGAGAATGTTCCGCGACTGCCGAACAGCACTGCAGGCGGAATGCGCGGTGATCCGTATCAGGGAGCCTTCTTGGAGCCTGGATATCTGTTGATTAAGACCGGATGGGGAAGCAGCTCCGGCACAGTGGAGACGGAAATCTATGAATACCAGGGTGGGGGATTTCGACGGGTGAAGACGATCAGTGCAGATGATTACAGCTACGCTGACGGCTATGATGTACTGGTGGAAGAGGAGCAGACAGATACATGGAAGCGCTATATGATTGCTATGGATGGTTACCGCATGGTTCGTGTGGATGTTGCAGATTCGGATAATCCAGTGCACAAGGCATTTCCGGAGCTCGCCCTGTTTGATATGTCCTATTATATTTATCGGGATAAGATAGAAACACAAATTACCGCATCAGAGGCGTTGGATATAGTCTGTGCCGCGACGGTAGAGGATTCCGGTTCTGTGATTCAGGAGAAGCTTCCTTATGCGGACTGGCAGAAGGAGGGGTACGAGCTCTTGACAGGTATAACGCTCCCGGAGTATTACTATGTTCTGCCAGAGACCAGGAGCGAGGCGGATAACGAGTCAGGAGAGTGGGAAGGCGATTACATTTACTATGATAATATCGTTAGGAAGGCTGACGGGATGCTTTATCATGTCATCTATCTGAAACAGGAAAATAAGAGCAGAAAAATGCTGTTAAATGACACCACGGGAGAAATAGAGGAAATATAACAGCGCAAAGTGAATTGCTGCAAGGAGTGATAGCATGGCTGAAAAGGAAAATCAAAGCATACATAGAATTGCGATCCTGTCGGACACCCATGGACTGCTCCGCCCTGAAATTAAAGAAGTACTGAAAACTTGTGAAGTGATTCTGCACGGCGGGGATATCAGCAGCCAGAAAATCCTGGATGTATTAAAGGAGATTGCGCTGGTATATGTGGTGCGCGGCAATAATGACAAGGAATGGGCGGAGTATCTTGATAAAGAACTTGTGTTCACATTGTTTGGGCTGCGAATCTATATGGTGCACAACAAAAAACATCGAAAATCGGACTTAAGCGAAACAGATTTGTTTATCTATGGTCATTCGCATAAGTACGAAGAGAAAATAGTAGACGGCGTACATTTTCTCAATCCGGGCAGTTGTGGTCCAAGACGTTTCCGCCAGCCTGTGACAATGGCGGTTCTGGAGGTTGATGAGGAAACAAAAAACTGGCAGATTCAGAAGATTGATTTGACGGAGAGTGGGGAAAACAAGGATGATCGACCGCTTCAGGGAATCAATGAGGGCAATCTGAAATCCACTGTGGAGACGATTATCAGGGAGATGCGCGCAGGGCGCAAAGTGGAGCAGATTGCAAAAAAATTAGGTGTCGACAATGAATTTGTGGAGCAGGTCTGCCGCATCTATGTGACGCACCCGGGCGTGAGTGCACAGGGAATCGTGGACAAGATGGAGGTCAGCGCATTGTTTGACCGGAAATGATTGATACAGGAAAACGGGATAGGAGTTTATGATTAATCGGCTGTTAGGAATGATATACATACTGATGAAGCAGGGAACTGTGACCGCCGCAGAGCTGGCGGAGCGCTTTGAGGTCTCTGTCAGAACGATCTACCGCGATATGGACACGCTGAGCGCCGCCGGGATACCGGTTTATGCGAAGAAAGGGAAAAACGGCGGCATCTGCCTGACAGAACAGTTTGTGCTGAATAAAATGCTGCTTACCCAGGAAGAACAGCAGGAGATCTTATCAGGGCTGATATCGCTTCGGGAGACCAGGGCGGATGGAGAGGAAAATATTCTGCAAAAACTTGGAGAATTTTTCAAGACAGACCCAGTTGACTGGCTCGCGATCGATTTGTCCGACTGGAGCGGGAGGAGAAAGCAGCTCTACGAGGATATCAAAAATGCGATATTAGAACGGAAACTGATCCGGTTTGATTATTATGGGCAGCATGCTCAGATGAGTTCGCGCACTGTTGAGCCGGTGCAGCTGCTTTTCAAGGAATACACATGGTATCTAAAGGCGTTTTGCAGGGAGAAAAGTGATTGGCGTGTATTCAAACTGTTCCGCATAAAACGGCTGGAGATACTAAACAAAACATTTGTTCCTAGGGAGCGCTGGGATCCGGAGGAAGATAGCCATTCCAAAGAGGAACAGTCGTCAGACAATGGCTCGGTACCAATTGACATCTGGATCGACAAAAAAGAGGCATACAGGATTTATGACCGGTTTGAGGAGGACGAGATTGAAGTTTTGCCAGACGGAAATTTTATGGTACATATGCACGCCAGCGTGGACGATTGGGTGTATGGCGTGATTCTGGGCTTTGGTCCCTCAGCGGAGGTGATTGCGCCGGATGAGATCAGACAGGAGATCAGGAGGCGTATCCGGGATATGGCGGAGCGTTATCAAATATGACAGAAACAGGAAAGGAGTACTTATGGACTACGAAAATATTTCACAAAAGGATAAAAGGGCTGTGTTGGAGCATGCCGTACTCACCAAATCTCCAGAGGAGATTCTAATATTGTGCAGGCAGCTCGGAAAGGTTGAAAATTCCGCGCGGGCGCTGGGACTTGCCTGTCGTTTCCGGGGATTGGAGCATGTTAAGGCACTTGTCGAGGGCGGAGCTAATTTTACTTATAAGCGTCCCGAGGGTGAAGGCGGATATTACACAATAAACTATTGGCTGTCACCACTGGAGATAAACAGGGTACTGTATGCAGCATATTTTCTGGATCGACGAGATGAGTGTTTCCAAAACGAAGTGGCAGTCGGGAGTCAGAAACTTAGTATATTGCCGCCGGTTCAGCGTGTCGGGATTGTAAAATATCTGTATGAAAACTGCGAAAAGGTCTGCCTTGACGCGGGGGAACTGCTCTATTATGCGATTATGAGCGGCAACAAACTTATCACCGCGGTGCTCAAAAAGTCTGGCGTAAAATTTTCAGAGAAACGGATTACGGCGCTCACGGAAGACGGACGCAGCTTTGAGTGGGGAGAGTTCTGTAATATGTCAGACACTCTGGGCGATGCGGAGTATCTCGAGGTGGTTGGCAGCATTGTCGGGGAACTCGGCGGCAAGGGGCTTCATTACACGGATTCTATTTATTGGGGGAACTATAACCCTTACCAAAAGCGGTTTCGGCTGTACAAACCTGAATTTTTCCGCTTTGTCATGGAGCACTTCAATCAGAAAAAAATGAATAAAGCAAAACTCATGAAAGGTGCAATCCGTCAAAACAGCGTGGCGTGTCTGGAAATCTGCGCGGAGAACGGCTGGCTTCAAATGCCGCGAAAGCGCGACGAGATGATTCAATACGCTTCTGAAAACGATGCGACGGAATGTTCCGCATGGCTGCTAGAATATAAAAACCGCACTGCTGACTTTGCCGCAGAGCGCGAAAAGGCAGAAAAGAAAATGATGCGGGAACTGAACGC
>JAIEEY010000024.1 GCA_029067205.1 Lachnospiraceae bacterium | reverse complement strand
CCTCCGATAATGTGGTATTTTCTACAATACATAAATCATTACACGACAGATAACCTCTAAATTATCCATCAACAAATAATAATCATATATTATCATTCATATTCTGTATCTTCCTTAACATTTCAATCAATTTCTGCTGGAGCATCTACTCCTCATAACACGCCGATTCATATATTGCATCGAGTGCACATGTATAGACCTTTTAGGCATAATCCATTATTTTTCCAAAATGTCAGCCTCTTTTATCAGATGCAGATTGAATCCCATATACATATTACTTCCTCCTGGTATACGCCTATTCTTCAATTTCATCCAGTAATCGTTTTATCATCAACCGATGGTTGACATTGTAGAATAACCCCTCATTCAATGTCTTGTCCCACGAATTTAAGTTCGACCATTCCCCTTTTGTAAGCGTTTCATATGCATAATCACTCGAACGCCCCCCTACTGTGCCAACCAGTGCTACGGGAATATCAACACGCTTTGCCAGATCCACTTCGATATCCACACCAGGCTGGGCTTTGTCCTTTTTACCGCCAAGGCAGATCAGCATCTCACCTTTTTCCTTACAAATCATATTTTCCCGCATTTCCTGCAGGCCATCTGCCAGTTTCAGCGTACATTTCTCCTGTAGCTCGTCCAAGTCATACTCGCCGATATACGCCTTATCCATATGCATCTCAATTGAATATTTCACATCGGATGCATACAGTTGTCCAATGTCGAATATCAGCTCTCGAAAAGTAGGATGCGCACCAAAGACCAGTGTGTATCCTCTTTTAATAATTTCTTTGGTATATACAACCAAAGCTTCCAATAATGAATTATTATATATTTCATCGCAGTCGGGAAATGCTCCTGATAAGATAATCCTCTTATTTTTTTGTATGTTCTTGATGCCACAAACATTTTCAAGATTCATAAAATAATCATCGTAGTTCTCTTCTATTATCTTATCATCTCCAATATGTTTCTCCCGGCATCCATGTGTAGACAATAAAAACAATTTATCATTTCTTTGATATGCATCCTGTACTTTAATCCGGTCAATAAAACTTTTAATGTCATTCTCTTTGGGATTTCGTCCAAAGCACTGGATATAGTTCTTGCGAATGCCATTATCATATATGTTCCTTGTTTTTTCCTTATACTCAACCTCACATGCTAATGTGGCGCTTTTATCCCACTTTAATGCTAATTTATTACTGTTACACACATTATTCAGGTATTCAATATATGTGTAAACTTGATTCGACGAATTCATGATCAGCTCAAAGCATTTTTCTTCTATCTCATTTGCAATCTCTTCTAGTCTGTCGGACTGATCAAATTCTTCGCTTTTGTAGCTGAGCATCGGTGCGTCTCCTGGCAAGATCTTCATCTTTTCGTAGGATGCATCATCAATTTGAATCCACAACACTGGAATATTATGAATCAATGCATAACACAACTCTTTGATAATATAACAAGATTCCTGGGCCTGCTCTGTCTGTAAAAAAATCAACACATCACTAATGCTCAGATTTCGATCTATATCTTTCTGTGCATTATCCCCTAACTTAACACAAACCACATCCCTGTATATATTTCTATCCCTCGTCAAACGCCTCAACTCATCCGCCAGCCTCATCGCGATATGCTCCCCGTCACTTCTGCGGTGACTGATAAAGTATTCAACTTCGTCACGGTAAAGCGGGGATAACGTCTGTGCAATGAGCTTTCTAGCAAAAAGCTGTGCAATTGCTCTCATATTATTTTTCAATGGATTTCTGTTCTCGATACGGCTTGGGATATCGTAACTCTGCTTATCCGATACAGGCTCAGGCGGTTTCCTGCACTCTGGGTTATCCTTCATCGCTACCGACCATATCCTGCATTTTGCATCATTAAATTTTCGAATCATTTTTAAGACAGGATCTGTATATTCGCCTTTCTCAGATGTAAAAAACACAAAAATGTCATCTTGCTCAACATCCCACGCTAATAGCTGATTAATATGAATTGGCGTGAATATATAGTGTATATTCGTAGTATATGAATCCAATATCTCTTTACATTCCTGAAAGAAAGTCACAGCTTCTGCTGGCTCTGCCATTGTAAGTTCTGGTTTGCAAAATATAATATTCATTATATTTCCCCTAATCCTGTAGAATTTTGTCACTTTTTGATATGTTTATTTTGACTCAGTATAGCATTTTTAGGTTATATGAACAAGGGACAGAATTGACCAACTTCACATTTGGCCAACTCTGTCCCTTGTATATTCATTATACTTTAGATATAGTAAAAATATGGTATTGTTTAAGGTATTGCCATTCTACAAAATATTAAAATGGAGGTTTAGATATCAAATGAAACATTTCAATTTCAGAAAACTTTTATCAATGCTTGCTATTATCATCATTATTCAGAACGGTGCAGTCGTTGTTTATAATACTACAGATGATACTGGTTCTTATACAGAGGAGAACGGTGCTGCACCCTGCAGTGACCGACCAGTTCCAGATGACAATCATTCATGACCCATTTTCTTATAATAGAAATCTTCATAAAATGTTTGGTTACAAAAATGACTGAGCATAAGGCATTGCTTTAGGGTTTCAGTCATTTTTTCTTTTTCCTTTGTCTGTTTGTCTTTGATATGCTGCTCCCTTTCATTCCATGCAATTTCATAGAGATATCCTTCAATTCCCCATATTCTCCTGCACTGCAAATCCTCGCGCAATACTTTCTTTGCCAATTTTGTGGACAATTGATATTCTTGCAAATTTCCAAGCTCACATATTGCATTTATTATAGCAAATTCATACATGGAAATGCTATCAGCCAGCGCATTCTTTCTCTCATACATTTCAAAAAAACGTAGTACAAAGTCAATACTCTCCCTTTTCTCCTCACCTTTCATCACCTGCTGTATTTTACGGATACAAGCTAATTCCATCTCCGTTAAATATACTTCCTCTATCTGATATAAGTTTTTTACCTTCAATGTACAGCAAAGAGCCTCTTCTTCTCTTGCCTGAAACTCCTCCCTCGCAATTTTTCCCTCCGCCCAATCCAGTGCTGCCTCCGCCTCTATAAAAAATTGTAGATTTCCAGGTATTTCATCAGAAACCCTTGCTTTAATCTGCCTTAATATTTCTCTTGCCTGTTCCAGCTTGTAATTATTGCGGCACTCTGCCATCTCTTCCTTTAGCTTCAACACTTCCCTGTCATTTGAGATAAGGCGTGCCCGCTGAAATTCCTTGGACAAACCGAGTCTTCCCAGCAAAATACCAAGCGCTGCCTGCTGCATGTTTGATTCCTTTTTCTCGGCTCTGCGCAATGACTTCACGGAACAGACTCCAGAACACAGCCTCTTCTGTGATAATCCAAACATGTTCCTACGGATACGCAGGACATCACCTACATAGAACATCCACCTCTGCTGATACAAATAAGTGCAATCCGGCATGTACGCTGGAACTTCATATTGCGCATATAAATTCTTCAATAAGTCCATCAGACCTGCGCAATCTTGCAAATCCGTTTTAAACGTCTCCCATTTCTGTTCCTTCCCTTCCTCATCTAAATTGTCTTCAATGCATTTTATAAGCTTGATTTTCATTTCCAGCAATTCAAGTAAATAATATGCCCGCCCAGCATCCCGCAGCATCTCAATTGCCCGATTGCAGATTTCCATGCCTTTCTCCAGACTCCCAACATCCTGTCTGTTCTGCCCATTGAATAATACCCGAAGATAGTAATACACAATCTTAGGATAAATTTTTACTTTTGACAGATCATCGAATACGGAATTTTCCACAAATGTCATCAAATCCCTACATTTGTCCGCGAAATCCACATCTTCATGATAAAACTCATATTCCAAAATCATATTGACTTCCTGAATGGACAGCAGCCTCTGCATAAAACACAGATGATTCACATCTGGAACCGTCAGCTTTACGGCCCTTTCGTAACAATCACCGATCTCACATGATGCTACACCTTGCTGTTTCAATATCTCCGCCTGCATCACAAGGCAAAACTGCTTCTTTATCTTATCCCCAACCGACTTCGTTTTTTGTGTTTCATACAACACCAGCAATTCCTGCGCTCTTAGTAAATCTCTCTGTTCCACAGCATGCAGAATATCCCTCTGCAGTTCCCATGCCGCATAGTCTTCAATATTCAACAGGTTTTCATACAGATCACTGGCAATTCCCAATCTTCCGATCAGGCGATCTCTCACGTTTTTACAAATCGAGCGCTCTCCTTTCTCTATCCGCGCAAGCTGACTGGCAGTCATGAGTCCCTTTGACAGCTTTTCCAATGACACCTTTTCTTCCTCTCTTAGTCGTTTTAGAAACCGACAAAGATCCTGATTTACTTCCCTCCTCATTCGCTCATACTTCTCCCCTTATTTTATCTTCCGTATCAAAAAGCTGCGGCATAATTTGCCTCGCAGCTCCTATTCTTTTGCATTATATGATTCAAAATCAGCAAGTTTCAGCGCGTGTTTCATTATCTGCTCAAAATCATACTGCTTCTCCCGTGGACATTTGTCGATATAATCCGGGACATGCTCCTCCTTTTCATCACCCGTCAATAAATAAGTGATATCTGTTCCCAGCTTTTCATAAATCATTACCAGTTTTTCAATGCTCGGCGCTTTCTCACTGCGCTCAATCATTCCATAAAATCCTGTGCTGACTCCTATTAATTCCGCCATCTGCTCCTGTGTATAACGGCGTTCCCTTCTCTCGATCAGAAGACGATTTCCGATATTTTTGTACAGTTCCCGTTCTACTTTATTTTTTCTTTTATTATTCATACACCTAATTCCTCTTCTTCTATTTATATACTACCTTTATTATAAATATTTGAAAAGAAACTATTAGTCGATGCTTTTCAATACCTATAGGTATTTTTTGCTGTAAGAAACCTCCTCCACATCAATATTCGTTTTTTCCTTTGTTTCTCCATACATAATTTTTCTGCTATATTTGAGAATAAACATAATATGGTACGTGCAATTCTAATGAGTATGTTGTATACTTTGATTATCCATTTTGGATACCTCCTGTGTTTTGATATGGTCTGCGAAATCAATATTATTATAACATAGGAGGATTTTTACTCTATATAACGCTATGGTCTTGCTTCGTCCCCATTTCAAGTGGGGGATATAGATACTTTCATTATAATAATGCTAATACTTCATAAAAAAGCAGATATGCAAAAAAACTTGCAGATCTTATAAAATAGTAATAAGACCTGCAAGTTTTTTTCTAATTCATGATCAAACTGACCTGAAAATTCCATATACGATCATTCATTTGGCTCATGTGTCCCGCCAAATGTCGGATCCTCAACCATGTAATAGGTATAACGGACTGGAGCATTTGGTCCCCGGTCAGGCACTGGATCATCCCATGTCACATCAATATAGCGCCATCTGCCATTGAGCATCACACGGTTCCATGCATGGCCTCCGCCATTCCCCTGTCCTGATATATATTCACACTCGATTCCGAGCACATCCATAAAAGAGCTGAATGTTTGGGCGTATCCTGCACATACAACTTTCCCGTAAAAGATAGCCCCCTCCTGGGTGTAAGAACGATCTGGGATAGTACCTGCACAATAATTATCATAGTCATATGCGAGGTTCCGAACCATCCAGTCATGGATAGCATTGATCCTCTGGCTGTCAGTCGTGCAGTCTTTGGTGATGGTCTCTGCAAGATCGTAGATCTTGATGATGGCTTCGGTCTTCTTATCTGTGGGATAAGCTTTCCTGCCTTCCAGGACACCAATTGTTATATAATGCTGATATAACGCGTGCGGATCTGATCCGTAAAGGACGATGATATCCGGATTCTCTTCGGCGTACCGTGTATAGTCAAAGGTCTGCTCGCTGATCAGATATTCTTTGGCAATCCGTCCGATCCATCCTGCTGGCTTTCCAGTCGTCTGGTAAAAGTTCCAGATGGCTTCCCTGTCGTCAACAGATACCGTAGCAGCAAGATCCGGATGCTTTTCAAGATACCATTCATAGTCAAAATTTACAGGGGTAATCCCTTTCTGTTCCGCATGTACTGGTATGAAGAACATCAGACTCACCATGCAGATTAACAGACAATGCTTCCCTAACTCATTTAGTGCTCTTACAATTCTTTTCATTCGTATGCTCCTTTCCCTTTTGGTCTGAATCCAAAAGCTTGCAAAAAATACCGCTTGATACAATACGCTTTAAATAGTCACTAACAATTGACTCTACTGGCTATTTGATGAGCATAATGTCAAGCTTAAGACTCCTGCTATTTTTAAGTATACAGTTTTTTCAACAAAAAACAAGGGACAGAATTGACTAATATGCCTGGTACAACGAATACTAAGCAACCGGCACATTAACGTAGAAACTTGATATTTGTTGTACTAGTACAGCATTGCGTAAATAGCAGTGAATACAGCACCTGATATTTCTATCATCTGCGATAAAAATAAAATTACTGATTATTTCACAAAGCTCTTTAAATATCGAACTGCAGACGTCAGAGAATATTGGATTGTAGATCCAACAAAAGATTTGGTTACAGTGTATCGTTTTGAAAAAGAAACAATGGAACAGTATTCTTTTGGTGAAGATGTGCCAGTTGGAATATATCATAATTTTTCTATAAGAGTACAATAAAGAGCATGATTTCAACTGTACAAAAACAGAAGCCATGAATTCATGGCTTCATTTTTCAAGTCTACCCGATCAGGCACTTTTTGCCCTGGAATGCAAACCCATACTTTCTGATTTGTTCCAGTTTGAAGCCTTCTGCAGTGAGTTCTGCCTCATATTGCTTCTCCTCAATCTGTGCAAGCGCGTTTGCAAGGGTATCTTCGAGCGTTTCCTCCTCATCATCTGCGTCCATCACTTTAAACTCAAATATAAAAGCCTTGCCTGATTTGTCCAGTGGCTCGATCATCACGTCATAGCGTCCATATCCGCTCTCTCTGTTGGAACGGACTTTGTATCTGCCTGCCAGATTTACAACCATGCCAAGCACAAATCCGTGATAAAAACGCTCAGGATGCGTCTCTTCGGAAGGTTTATTTCCACTGTCAAAGGATCTGAATGTTTCAAGTGCAACCTTGTTCATAAATGTATTCATTTTCCTGACATTATCATTTAAAAGGGCATTGATGAACTCATTGTAGTAAACGTTTGTATCGCCATGTGAAAACCAGTTATCCACCATGCTTTTAAACATGAGGGAAACCTCCTTGTTTGTGAGCGCCAGTGTATATCTTTTTTCTTTATACTCTCCTACATTTTCCACTTCCAGCACCTTTAAATATCCTGTCGCAAGCAGCAGGCTCCAGACTGCACCCGTATTATCGCCAAGCTGACTAAATACAATCTGCTCATCAATCATGGTCTGAAAGCTGCCGCCTGTTATGAGCGTTTCCATTGTCTGCTTAATTGATCTGTTCCCTTTCTGGATCAGGGAATTTACAAGGCTATTGGAACTTGTGTTTGTCCAATACGCCGCGTATTGCCCCCCCTTTTTGATAAACGAAGTGATAGACCATGGATTATAGATATCTGTATGTCCGCCAAATGTAAATCCATTGTACCAATGTTTTACACCTTCCTTTTCGCCACCAAGCCCCATATCATCAAGTGCACGAAACACTTCATCCTGAGTAAAACCAAATGATGCAGCGTACTCCTTAGAAGTTGTCGTAACCACATCCAAGTTGTTTAAGTCAGAAAAAATCGATTCCTTTGAAATTCTTGTAATCCCTGTTATGATTCCCCTGTACAGATGCGGATTCGTTTTAAACGTATTATCAAAAAAGCCCCTGAAAAACTTTACAGCCTCATCCCAGTAACCGCCAAGCCATGCCTCCTGCATAGGGGTATCATATTCATCGAGCAGCACGATTGCCTTTTTTCCATAACATTTCTCGAGATAGATGCACAAAGTATTGATCGCAGTACATGCCTTGATATCATCCATTTTTTCATTCACATTCGCAAAAGTTTCCCTGTCCGTCCCATCAAAACAGTCTGAACTCATGATGTCCCGATGCATTCCGTATATATTTGTAAGGATAATTTTGAATATTGCCTTCATATCCTTGATGTTATCAGCCTTTACCCCCGCAAAGCTTAAAAAGATCACAGGATATGTTCCCTGGAGCTGTCTGTATCTCTCGTCACTCCAGATCTCAAGACCTTCAAACAAGTCTCCCCGGGATGCGTATTTATTGGAAAAAAAACACTCTGTCATACTCATATTCAATGTTTTGCCGAACCTGCGCGGGCGGGTGATGAGTGTCACATCGGAACCGCCCTCCCACCACTCTTTAATAAATCCCGTCTTATCAATATAAAAAGCGCCCTGCTCCCTGATCCTGTCAAACCGCTGCACTCCTATGTTTACTATTGTATTGCGGATCATATCTACCCCCTGCTCTTTTTATCCATGTGGTCTCCGTCCATCTGCCAGATCCCTGCGGATCTGTGCCTTGCCACCATATTCAAAATATAGTATACACATATTTGGATATGTGCGCAACTTTATATCACAACTATAAATGAGCAAATATAAAATATTTACCATTTCTTAAATATGCATATCGGAAAAAACACGAAATATACACGTAGTATGCACTGAAAATTTGCATAAAGTCATCGCATTTCATTTATTGAATGATTCAAACCAATTTCTTTTGTGCAATTCTCAGATTTGCTCATTTATAGTTTTTATAGAGAAAATTGTTCAAATTCATTAGTTCCTATTCCTTAATCTATCCCACTATCAAATGAACATATTATCATGCCATAGCTTATAATATTGCACTGTTCCCTGGCAGAAAAGATGTGGATCATCCCTTTGGTTTTTCCGATTTTCCGTTTGATTTCCTGAATCCGGTCATCCTTAAGGAAAGCCCGCAGCTTACAGATGAACTCGATTTCAATGTCGTTTTGATCTTGATGCGTTGGGCGTTTACATGGATCTGTTCTGTAAGCGGCTGAAAGCAATTTTAAAATTCAAAAGAATAGCAATAATTAATTCATCCGGCAAATTCAGATTTTATGATACAGGACTGTTCGGATTTTATAAAAGTATATACTATCCAGCATTTGCAGGATATAGATACACACTATCTGTCGGTTGCTAAAATTCTGGTCTATTCTGTCCCTTGCATAGTTAATATTATTAAACAACAGATTCATGATAATAACACTGATGAGATTGAGAGAACCTTTTGAATATTTTTTTATTGAACATATAAATGGGAGATGAGAAATATAATGATATTAGGATGGCATTATAGATACGGGAACAGAGCGTATAGGGAAAATAATCAGTAAAATAACCAAATGCGGTATTGAAATAAAGATTAAAGTCGATTATTATTTACTTGGAGATGTATATGAAATACTTGGAGAACTACTATAACTTAAGTCATGGTACAGATATGATATCTGCTCAAAGTATATACCAGAATGGTTTTGAAATTAAGGGTGACGGGAGCAGCTGGTGTGGTAAGGAAGTATACTTCTATGATATCAAATCAAAGGCATGGTGGGCTGCTAATAGAAAATGTGAGGAAATAAAGAAAGCGACAGGGGCTAAAGTAAAACCAAATGTTGTCTTTGCCGATATAAAAAATATAGACAGAAAAGAGATATTTGATTTGAGAGTTAAAAGGGATTTAGACTTGTTTGAAGAATTTGTAGACAACTATCTTGATGGAACGACTCAAATAAATATTGACAAGGTTGAAGATGAAACGGAGAGAAAAATTATTTTGCGGGCTATGCTGATTTCTTTTTTTGTGGATAAAGGGAAAAGGAAGTTGGTAATTGGAAATTTTAGACAACGACCGCAACCATTATATACAAATATAATTGAGCTTGCCAATTCATTAGATATTGTGTTTGGAATAGAAACGATTTATTGTGTGAAAGATACTAATGTAATAAATAATATTCATTTGGGAGGGAATAAACAATGAAAGATTTATTTGAGGAATTTGCAGATTATGCAAAGAAACAGTTTGGGTATGATATCAGTTTGTGGAAGTCTTGTATACCAGATACTTATGAATCGCTATTTAAGGATGGTTCCTTTGTTGATGGTTGTGAGGATGTATTTCTGGGAGAGGAATTTGAAAGAACTGGTTCATACACCAATACAAATATTGTGGTCAGTGGATATGAAACCGGAGCGAATGAGAAATTTGATTCAGATCAGGAAATAACATTTGCAGCATAGTGAGGATTTTATGGATATTAATGACATTAAATCAAATCTTAAAATGAATAATTTCTATTTTAGCGAGTGTTCATTTAAGCGAGAGCAATTAATCAGGGATGGCAAATATAATATAGATACTATAAATGAGCAAATTTGAAATTTTGCACAAATTTGTCCGTTACACAGAGACAAGTTTGGGGTTTTCATTTGCCTTGTCCGTGAGAGAAATACAAAATGTAGAATGTTTTGTGCAGTTTTCTGGATTTGCTCAATTATAGATAGATATACAAAAAAGTATTCAGCCTACCGATGATCATGTATATGATGTTACGCTCAAAACAGTAATATTCAAAGAGGATGTGAGGTTGATCGTAATTGCCAGAGCTCAGTTTATTTTTGAATCCAATGATTATTCAAAAGAGGAAAGTGTGATAAATAGTAATACTGTTGCGATAATGTTTCCATTTATAAGAAGTCACTCCCTTAATATCTGCTAGATTATTTAATGCAGGCACTTTACTTTATGAATGGTTATGGAGAATCTATCTATGCGTACTGAAAAAGTATGTTTTGAGGAGCAGTATCGTCTGGTTAAGGAATGTCGGCAGAGCGGCCTCACGCCCTGCTCCCTTATCCTGTCAAACCGTTGTACCCCTATATTTACTATTGTATTGCTGTCCATAACCACACCCCTGCCCTTTTTCATCCTTGTGATCTTCGTTCGGTCGCCAGATTTGTGCGGATCCATGTCATGCACCATATTCTAAATACAGTATACACATATTGCAAACGGAGCACAACCATAGGCTGCACTCCGTTTTTTAATACTTATCAATTAGTGCTGTATCCGCAAAAACTCCTCTATCTGCTTCTCCATGCACTTGGCAACATCTTCGCCTGCCATATATTTCACTGACCACTCCACAATCTTCTCCATCGCGGTCTCCACATTCCATCGTGGCCTCCAGTCGAATGTAGCTTTTAATTTTGAGCAGTCCAATTTCAGAAAGTTTGCCTCATGAGGTCCACCATCATATTGATTGATCCATTTGACACAATCTCTTGTCGCCTCGTTCCATTTATCACAGAACAAAGTTACCAGTTTACCAGTAGTCCAACAATCCGCATCATCTGGCCCTACATTATAACTACCTGCATACTTTTTATCCTCATATTGGGCTTTCGCTATCATCAAATATACCACAACCGGATCGAGCACATGTTCATAAGGTCTGGTAGAAAATGGATTCCTCACAATAATATCTTCCTTTTTCATTGCTGCCCGAATACAGTCTGGAATAATCCTATCCAACGCAAAATCTCCGCCACCGATTACATTGCCTGCCCTTGCCGTGGAAACCGCCACATCCACTTCTTGAAAAAACGAATTACAATAGCAGCTTGTGACAAGCTCGGAGCATGATTTTGAATTGGAATAGGGATCATAACCATTCAACTCCTCATTTTCACGGTACCCCCACATCCATTCTTTATTCAGATAAACCTTATCCGTTGTAACATTCACAAATGATTTTACAGATGGCGTCAGACGCACACACTCAAGTACATTAACCGTACCCATTACATTTGTCTCATATGTATATACTGGATTTTTGTATGATTCACGTACAATCGGCTGCGCAGCCATGTGAATAACAATTTCTGGTTGTACCTGATTGAATACTTCTTTCATATGCTCCAAATTACGTACATCGCCTTCTATAGAATTCATTTTTTTTTCAATCCGACATAACTTAAACAAACTTGGCTCGGTCGGTGGCGCAAGTGCATAGCCTGTAACTTGAGCGCCTGCCATAGTCAGCATCTGACATATCCATGATCCCTTGAATCCTGTGTGACCTGTAATAAATACTTTTTTGTTTTTATAGAATGAAATATCAAGCATTCCACTTCTCCTTATCAATTTACTTCAACCGTATTCCACGGCAAAATTTCATAAAAATTGCTGCAAAAATCAAAGACTGCAGCAAAACAATCCCTGTATACAAAAATGCCGCCCCTGTTACTCCCCATGACAATGTCAAAGGTTTTGCAGCAAAAAACGCAATTACTGCTGCTGACACATATCCTATTAATAGCCAATTTTGTTTTCTCAAAATAGTTATTACTACACTTAAATACCCAGAAATCGCAAGAAAACTTCCTCCAACAAGAAGGATAATAAATGATTGCTTATATTCTGACAAATCTATATTGTAAAGAAATGTTAAAACTGGTATCCCAAGTAAATATCCGCATACAATTACACCTAATGCCAATCCGAAAATTATAAACAACTGCCTTAAAAACAAGTACAGAAATTCTTTATATTGATTTCCCTCATAATATATCGCTAGTTTCGTTAAAACAGGCTGATACACAAATGTATTCAACACAGAGATTACATATACTGGCATGAAAATATAATTAAAACACGCTTGCACAACCTCTGTCATATATTCATCTATTGCATACTTTGGCGCATTTGCTATATAAATCATCAAAAAACTTCCGGCAAACAAACTGAAACACTCCGCCAAAAGCCTCCAAACATCTCTATCCGTAAATGAAACACTAACTTTTTCTTTAAATTCGTCATAAACACTCAAAACTGTCAGAACAAAATAGAGAGTTGAAATCAAAAAAGCAACTCCCAAAGAACCTACAAGACTACCTGTTAGAATTAGGGAAATGATGCATACAAACAACATCACTATATATCTGGTTGCCATACCTTTTGCCCCGACATCCAAACGTCCTTTTCTTTGAAACATCCCGTGAATAATATCCTCAACTGCATCTAGCAGTTTTAACATTCCCATCAAAAGTATTACGCAACATTTTTCTATAGAATAGTTGGATATTAATATTCCCTTAAAAATGTAAAATATTGTCAAAGCCATCATCAATATACAAGTAATAACCCTTGAAGATGCATAAATACTATAATCATATTTATCCAGGACATCTGTTGCCTGAAAATTACGCATTCCCCATTTGCCCACTGTAACCGTAAGGCAAGCAATAGCATATGCGATCGAAAAAACACCTGCGTCTTCCACCGGATTTGTCCTACTGATAACAATCAACAACAGTGCCGATTGTCCCGCATTTAGTAAGCCGCCTATTGTGTTCCATATATAGCTATTTTTCAAAATATTATCTGGACTTCCAAGTAGAAATTTCTTCATCTTTACTAAAATCTTCCCATCAAAATATCATACAGCCGACATTTAAAAACTTTATACCGTAAAAATAGAATAAACAAAATAATACCAATTGAACAAATTATAAGATATACATATAAATAGTACATGTTAGAAAAAGAAGGCTTCCAAAATATAAATTTAATTAAAAACATATGCATCACATAGATATCTATACTACTCTGCCCTATCGCACAAACTAAATGTCTTAAGAACAGGGGCTTCTTCCAACGTGTTAATGCGAATACGCCAATAACTCCCAACAAGCT
Organism: Lachnospiraceae bacterium; assembly: GCA_029067205.1. Lineage (GTDB taxonomy): Bacteria > Bacillota > Clostridia > Lachnospirales > Lachnospiraceae > COE1. The sequence goes on along the minus strand of JAIEEY010000024.1, from coordinate 529 downwards.
AATCCCATAATACAATACACCTGCGACTACTCCTCTCCATGATTGATAAGAAAATGTAGCGTATTCCTTAAAGAAAGTATCATCATATAGCACATAAGAGAATATCAAAAATGTTATTAATGCCACTATTTCTCCTCTAAAATTCCCTTTACACGCTTCAGGCTTTCCCGCACAAAAGGAACCTGCTAACAAAAATGGAAATAGCCATTTAAATTTATATAATGCAAACAGTTCATCAGGCAATAAAAGTGACAGAATAAGCCAAGCCAGCACCCATATAATATAACAATTAACCTTACATCTTTGAGCAGTCTTTTGAAGTAAAACAAATAAAATAGAGCAAAAATACAATTCAATCAGAAACCAAACTGAACGGGAGTATAGAAAGATCCCGACAAACTCGTCCATTATGGGGCCGCGGGGGAGGGGGGGTGGGGTTAAATAAGTATAAATGGGGAGGTGTTGAGTGGTTGGCGGTTATTAAATATGGTTGTGTGAAAAAGAAAGAGATAAAAATATATTATGAAAT
>JAIEEY010000239.1 GCA_029067205.1 Lachnospiraceae bacterium | reverse complement strand
GTCCTAGGTAGTGTCATACTTTCTGCCAGAGATTGGAGGCCGCTGGCTGAAAGCCTCCTCAGTTCAGGTATGATGTCAAATTTCCCACCAGAGCAGCTTCTTTGAAGCGTTGTTAGACAGACAATGTGGTAGGAGAAGCCGGAGTGACACGTTACGTCTTTTGAGAGTCTAAAATATACAGCAGGCATAAGCCTGCTTGATTTTAGAAACTTGGGTGGTACCGCGGTTTATTCGTCCCTTGTAGGAACTTTCTACAGGGGATTTTTTCATGCGCAGTAGCGCATAAGGAAAGGAGATTGGTGATGAAAGAGAAATTAGAACAGATCAAGGCAGAGGCAATCCGTCAGATCAATGAAAGTGAAGCGTTGGACAAATTAAATGACGTTCGTGTCAACTTTTTGGGCAAAAAGGGTGAACTTACCGCTGTGTTGAAGGGGTTGAAAGAGGTAGCGCCCGAGGAAAGACCCAAAATAGGACAACTTGTAAATGATGCACGCGAAGAGATCGAGAGGGTGCTTGACGAGGCAAAGACAAGCATGGAGAGAAAGCTTCGTGAGGCGAAGATGAAGGCGGAAGTAATCGATGTGACTCTTCCTGCGCAGAGAAACAAAGTGGGGCATCGTCACCCGAACACAATCGCGTTGGAGGAAGTAGAGCGCATTTTTATCGGAATGGGCTATGAGGTCGTAGAAGGACCTGAGGTAGAAAAAGATTATTACAATTTTGAGGCATTAAATATCCCAGCCGACCATCCGGCAAAGGATGAACAGGACACGTTCTATATCAACAGCGATATCCTGCTCAGGACGCAGACTTCTGGTGTGCAGGTTCATGAGATGGAGAAAGGAAAACTTCCGATCAGAATGATCGCTCCAGGACGTGTATTCCGCGCGGACGAAGTGGATGCAACACACTCTCCTTCTTTCCATCAGATTGAAGGACTTGTGATTGATCAGAATATCACCTTTGCCGATTTAAAGGGAACACTTGCGGAGTTTGCTAAGGAACTCTTTGGCGAGGATACAAAGGTGAAGTTTAGACCGCATCATTTTCCGTTCACAGAGCCTTCCGCAGAGATGGATGTGTCATGTTTCAAGTGCGGCGGAAGCGGATGCCGTTTTTGTAAAGGGGAAGGCTGGATTGAGATTCTCGGCTGTGGTATGGTTCACCCAAAGGTGTTGAAGATGTGCAATATTGACCCAGAGGAATATACTGGTTTTGCGTTTGGTGTCGGGTTGGAGAGAATCGCACTTCTAAAATATGAGATTGATGATATGCGGCTTTTGTATGAGAATGATATCAGATTCTTAAAGCAGTTTTAAATATTTTGAATAGATTGAAGATTGAAATATGACACTTGTGTCATAGATTGGAGGATAAAATGAATACACCATTATCGTGGATTAAGGCATATGTTCCTGAGCTTGCATGTGAGGACAGAGAGTACTGTGATGCCATGACACTCTCAGGAACCAAGGTAGAAGGATTTGAGCGGCTTGACAAAAATCTGGAAAAAATTGTCGTGGGACATATTGAGAAAATAGAGAGGCACCCTGACGCAGATAAGCTGATTATCTGTCAGGTAAATGTGGGAACAGAGACCGTACAGATTGTGACAGGGGCACAGAATTTGAAGGAGGGCGATTATGTTCCGACGGTTCTTGACGGTGGAAAAGTAGCCGGTGGGCATGATGGAGGTCCGCTTCCGGAAAACGGGATTAAGATTAAGGCAGGGAAACTGCGCGGCATTGAATCATGTGGTATGATGTGTGCAATTGAGGAACTCGGTTCGAATCGAGACATGTATCCAGAAGCACCAGAAGACGGTGTGTATGTATTCCAGAAGCCAGTTACACCCGGAGAAGATGCCGTTGAAGCGCTTGGTCTGCATGATACGGTTGTGGAGTATGAAGTGACTTCAAACCGCGTGGATTGCTACAGTATCCTAGGGATTGCAAGAGAAGCTGCTGCGACATTCAAAAAGCCCTTTGTACCGCCTGTTGTGGAGGTGAAGGGAAATGACGAAGATGTCAACAACTATATTTCTGTGGAAATAAAAGACAGAGACCTCTGCACGCGTTTCTGTGCAAGGGTGTGCAAAAATATCAAGATTGCACCATCGCCGGAATGGATGCAGAGAAGGCTTGCAGCGTGTGGCATCAGACCGATCAACAACCTTGTTGATATCACGAACTATGTCATGATGGAATACGGTCAGCCGATGCATGCATATGATCTGAAGAATGTATCAGGAAACAAGATTATTGTAAGGCGGGCGAAAGATGGCGATGAGTTCCAGACGCTTGACGGACAGGTGAGGAAGCTGGATTCCGAGATGCTGATGATCTGTGATGCCGAGAAGGAGATTGGTCTTGCGGGTATCATGGGCGGTGAAAATTCAAAGATAACGGATGATGTACAGACGGTATTGTTTGAGGCAGCAACCTTCAATGGTGCAAATATCAGAAAGTCTTCCAAGAGAGTGGGACTGAGAACAGATGCTTCTGGAATTTTTGAGAAGGGACTTGATCCGAGAAATGCGGAGGCAGCCATCAACAGGGCCTGTCAGCTGATCGGGGAACTTGGGTGTGGCGAGGTTGTCGGTGGAATCGTTGATGTAAAGGAGCCATTAAAGGAGTTGAAACAGATCAAATTTGAGCCGGAGCGAATCAATAAATTCCTTGGCACAGAGATATCGAAGGAGGAAATGCTTCAGATCTTTGGCAGGTTAGAGCTTGCATACGATGAGGGTACGGGTATGATTACAGCGCCTTCTTTCCGTCAGGATATCGAGTGCTTTGCGGATATCGCTGAGGAGGTTGCGAGATTTTATGGATATGACAAGATTCCGACGACACTTCCGAACGGCGAGGCGACGACAGGTAAGCTTTCTTTTAAACTGAGGGTAGAGGAAAAAGCAAGAGATATCGCTGAGTATTGTGGATTTTCACAGGGAATGTGCTATTCATTTGAGAGTCCCAAGGTGTTTGACAAGCTTTTGATTCCGGCGGACAGTCCGCTTCGGCAGGCCGTGACGATTGCAAATCCGTTAGGTGAGGATTTTTCTATTATGAGAACGATTTCCCTGAACGGAATCCTGACATCGCTGGCGTCGAACTACAACCGCAGAAACAAGAATGTGCGACTCTATGAGCTTGGAAATATCTATATTCCCAAAAGTCTGCCAGTGGATGATTATCCAGACGAGCGGATGCAGTTCACACTTGGCATGTATGGGGAAGGCGATTTCTTTACCATGAAAGGTGTGATCGAGGAGTTCTTTGAGAGCATTGGCATGAATAAGAAAATATCCTATGATCCGAAAGCGGAAAAGATGTTTCTTCACCCAGGGCGTCAAGCATTGATTCAGTATGGGAACAAAGTGATCGGTTATCTGGGTGAGGTTCACCCTGAAGTTGCGGATCATTATGATATTGACACGAAAGTGTATATCGCTGTGTTGGATATGCCTGAGATCCTTCCGTTTGCTTCCTTTGACCGAAAGTATGAAGGCATTGCGAAATATCCTGCAGTGTCACGTGATATCAGTATGGTTGTGCCAAAGAATATTCTCGCTGGTGATATTGAAAGGGTGATCGAGCAGCGCGGAGGAAAGATCTTAGAGGAATATCAGTTATTTGATATTTATGAAGGAAGTCAGATCAAGTCAGGTTACAAATCAGTCGCTTATTCGATTACTTTCCGTGCCAAGGACAGAACACTTGAGGAGAGCGACGTTTCAGGGGCTATGAAGAAGATATTGAACGGATTGGAAGGTCTTGGTATTGAGCTTCGGGCATAATATTCTTCGGAAGGTATGGATGTATGTATGAAGGAATTGTTGAAGAAGGATTTTTATTTTGATCTGCCGCCAGAGCTGATTGCGCAGGATCCGCTTGAAGACAGGTCGAGTTCAAGGCTTTTGGTGCTTGATAAAGAGACTGGGGAGATTGAGCATAAGGTGTTTACGGATATTGTGGAATATCTGCATGAGGGGGACTGCCTGATATTGAATAATACAAAGGTTATCCCTGCAAGACTCATGGGTACAAAGGCTGAGACAGGGGCGGCGATTGAGGTGCTCCTGCTCAAACGCCGCGAAAATGACGTGTGGGAAACACTTGTAAAGCCCGGAAAGAAAGCGAGGGAAGGCGCTGTCATAAGCTTTGGTGGCGGACTGCTCACCGGAAAAGTTATCGATGTGGTTGATGAGGGGAACCGACTGATACAGTTTCAGTATGAGGGAATCTTTGAGGAGGTTCTTGACAGGCTTGGGGAGATGCCGCTGCCGCCGTATATTACACATAAGCTTGCGGATAAGAATCGTTATCAGACGGTTTATGCCAAATATGAGGGCTCGGCGGCTGCTCCGACAGCGGGACTGCATTTTACGAACGAGCTGCTGAAGAAGGTGCAGGAAAAGGGTGTGAAGCTTGCGTATGTCACACTGCATGTCGGGCTTGGGACATTCCGTCCTGTCAAAGAAGAAAATCTCTTAAACCATCACATGCACTCTGAGTTCTATCAGGTGACACAGGAGGCAGCGGATATCATAAACGGTACAAAGCAGACAGGGGGCAGGGTAATCTGTGTGGGGACGACGAGCTGCCGCACCATAGAGAGTGCTGCCAATGCAGACGGAAAGGTTGTCGCCGGCAGCGGCGATACAGAGATTTTTATTTATCCCGGATACCAGTTTAAGGTACTCGACAATCTGATCACGAATTTTCATTTGCCGGAATCTACACTGATTATGCTTGTATCTGCGCTTGCGGGGCGCAGGCATGTGCTGAATGCATATCAGGTGGCAGTACAGGAACAATACAGATTTTTCTCTTTTGGAGATGCCTGCTTTATCAAATGATACATTATCTGCCGCATTTTTGTGAAAATGTATTTATAAATTTTATGAGTGTTGACTTTTGTTGTGTAATTTGTTATTTTTATATTAGTAAGAAGCGCTATTCCAGTTAATTCAGCAGAAAAAGCTGATCAGAGGTTTATAGAGTGCGGACAGGAATATCAAAAGCTATATGGTAAAAGTATTGGGTTTGATGTGATTGGACTTTTGGGGGAAAAACCGTGAAGGAATTGAAAAAGAATGTGGATATATCAGAAGATAATATCTGCAGAGTTCAAACAGCCATGGTAGAAAAAGGGTATTCTAATGCAAGAACCGATATTGAGAATTATATTGCAAAGGAGTATGGTTGATATGGAAGAAAGAAGAAGGAGCAAAAGAACCGATTTAAAGTCAAAGTTGTTGGCGAAGAGGCTTGATTCGAGTGCGCAGGAAGAAATCGGTGTAGATGTCAAGAATGTTTCCAAGACAGGGATAGGCTTTTACTGTGATGAGATCCTTGACATTGGGGCAGTGTATGAAGCGTACCTGACGATCTGGACGAAGGAAGTAATTCATGCGTTTATTGAGATTGTCCGTATCGAGAAGGTAGTGGATACATACGATTATGGTGGGCTTTTTATCGGAATGCCTGAGTTTGACCTGCAGAGAATTGATGTATTCAATGTGGTAAATGACCCAGATAGTTATATCGATAAATGAAATTGCAATATAAAAAGGGCACATTGAAGTGCTCTTTTTATATTAAACTTAGGAACTGTAGGAAAATAAGTGATACAGATTGCGCAGGATATTTCTTCGAGGATGTATGTCAAAAAACGTAGGCGTA
>JAIEEY010000238.1 GCA_029067205.1 Lachnospiraceae bacterium | reverse complement strand
GCGGATCCCGCAGGATGACGTGGACACGATCGTGAACCGGGAGCTGCGCTCATTTATCCTGGCAGACGGGCAGCGCGGGGGTTTCCTGGTGGTTCCCATCCTGCGTGACGACGGCAGGCTCATGCTGGGACCGGACCAGTTCTTCCTGTTTGAGACGGAGGGCTGGATGACAAACTTCTTTGACGGGACGAAATAGGAGGAAGCATTATGATAGGACAGATTTTCCCATTATTCCGCGAGGGTTACCTGCTGCGGACACAGATGCTGGAGGCATTTACGGACTACAGCTTCCGTTTCGGGGAGCTGTTGTATACAGGGTATGCAAACGGGATCATCAGCGGCTGCCAGCTGACGACGACCAGGGACGCGGTCATCGTGCAGCCGGGACTGGTGCTGTTTTACGGGAAAGTATTTTACATAAAGGAGCCTGTGCCGGTCAGTTATGCGCCGACAGACGAGCTGCGCATCTTAAAACTCCGGTACATGGGGGAGGAGAAAACGGAGTCCATGATCCGTTATGAGATGGAGCTGTCCCTGGATGCAGACCCGGGACAGAAGGAAGGACAGATCGAGCTGTGCCGGTTCACGCTCCAGCAGGGGGCATACCTCCGGTGCCAGTACCAGGACTTTGAGGACTGGGGGACAGAATACGACACGCTCAGCATGGTGCACGCCCAGTATGCGTCGCCTGAAAGAAGCACGCTGCATCCCGGGCTTACAAAAGCGTTTGCAAGGGAAATGCTCTCCTGCGCGCCGGAAGACCAGACGGATATCAATTTCTGCCTGGGGATACTGAGCCGCAGCGGGCCTGTGTGTGCGGAGGCGCTCACGGCGTATATCAGCCTGCGCAGCGGGAGGGTCATGGCAGACGGGAGCAATGCGGAGATATACAGGGGGCTTCTGGATATCCTGCGTGAGGCCAGGGGCGGGGGCGGACAGAAGAAATCGGCAGGGAAGAAACGCAGGAGCATTGTGGTCGATTAATACAACGGATAGGAGAGAGAACTATGGCTGATGAAGGGAAAAAATATGTATTGCATGGCATGTATGCAGAGTGCTCCATGGGAACCATGAAAAACTATCTGAATACGGATGTAGGGCACGGGGTCATCTATCAGGGGCAGCCGCTTCTGAATGCTAATGACCATACTCCGCAGATCAATCTGACCCATTTTGGAGACTGTAATTCAAAAATGATTTTTGAGGAAGCCAAGAAACAGGCAGACGAGAAATATAAGACAGAGGCAGGCGACAGCTTTTTTGAGCGTGTAGGAAAGACTGTTGCCAAAAATGTTACCAAGGCTGCAGTGACCATACAGGGATGTTTCGGGGTTAATAAATGCCAGCTTGATACACCGCTTCCATGGAGATCCTGCAATGAGGAGCATATGATTGACGGGGCGCCGGCGCTTACAGTAGGCAGTATATGTCCATGTAAGTTTGGCGGGATCATAAGCATTATCGAGACGCCGGATCCTGAAGCGGAGATATCCGGGCAGGCGGCAGGAGGGAAAACAGCAAAAGCGGCAGAAACAGCAGCTATGGCAGCTTCCACTGCCGTATCCAAAGAGACAGTGAGTGTCTGTATGAAATCAGCACTTGCAGAAATAGAAGTGCAGACAGAGATATTGAACAAACAGGATAGAGAGGCGGATAATTCTCAGATAGCCAGTAAAAAACAAAAAATGCTGGATAGAAATGTGACTTTAAACAGGCACGAAATGTTTAGGCTTAAAGTGATGCCAGTGCATGCTGAACCGCTGGTATATCCCAAAACGCTGACCGAAGAACAGCAGTATGATAATGCAAAGTACATATATACTTATTTAAAGCTACATGGATGGTCTGATGAGGCTGCATGTGGTGCAATTGGAAATTTTGCACATGAAGGAGTTTTAAATCCAGCTGAATGGCAGAGCCAGAATAAAGAAGCGAATGGATACGGACTGGCGCAGTGGACACCTGCTGGGGAATCAATACTAGTAAAACTGGCAGAAGAACAAGGCAGGGAAGGATCTATGCCAACACAGGAAGCTGATAAAATGGCAGTAGAGAATCCAAAGGAACTGATGAATATACAATTAGGGTATTTACTTGAAACAGCAAGTGACAGCACGATCTGGGGAGCATGGGGCGGTCACTATAAACCTTTTGAAATGAAATATGAGGATTATATCACGGCATCAGTTGATGATAATGAAGACTATACGGCGGAAAATTTGGCATATGTATTCTGTGCCTATTATGAGAGACCGAGTTCCAAAACAAAACAACTACTGGAAGAGAGGGCTGTATCGGCAAATAAATGGTATTCGTTATTTTATGGCGATAAAGAAAAATAGTACATTATTCATCGAATGGTCAGAAAGGATTTCATATGAACAGAAAAAGCTGGTATTGTGCATGCATCTGCATTTTCCTGACTGTATTATTAACTGGATGTAACGTCAAAGTCAAACCTGTGGAAATCGAAAGCAGTATAGAGAAACTGACGGAAAATGATAAGGGTGATAACCAGGAAGAGTATGGCAGATATGTTGGTAAGATATGGGTGTACAGCAAAGATCCTAATGATATATACTCTTTCACGATCACTGCACTGAATAAGGATAAAATAGAAGGTGGCGGAAGGCTGTTTGGAGACTTTGTGGGAACCGTTGAAGGGAACAGGGCGGAATTTGCTTTTGAACACTGGGAGGATTCAGGGAAGGTGGTCATGGAATTATTGTCCAGTGATGAGATTATTGTAAAAGTGACATATTCAAAAAGAGCAGAGGAGAACAGAGACAGCATGGAAACGGTGGATACATTCCGGCCATTTAAGCTGTCGGATGTTGAGTTTGTTCCTGATGAGGAAATTTCATTTGGAATGGAACTGGATTCAATGGGATACCGTTACTTTGCAGCAGGCATGGATAAAAATGAAAAGAGACCCTCCGCCCATTTGTATATGACCGACAAAGATGGAAATATATTAAATGATTTTATGGTATCGTGGTTAAACCTTATGGAAATTATAAAAATAACGGTCGAGGATATCAATGAGGATGGCAGGAGCGATATCCGGGTATGGATAGCGATGGCAGAGATATCCAAGATGCCTTTCTTTCAAGGAATTTTTCTTCAGGACAGTGACGGAACCTTCCCACACAATGCATCCGTGGTGGATCTGATGCTATATGGGGATGATTCCATTAATTTCCAGAAGGAAATAAATGCGCCCAACGGACTTCCGGATGCGTTGGAAGACGAAATTAAGGAAGTGCTGGCAAAAGACAGTTTCTCTGCATTTATAGAGAAGTATGGGATAGAGTGCAGGCAGTTGTCAGATGCAGAAAAGCAGGAATATGGCATATCTGACGATACAGGCCTGCTGGCGTATTATCTTGAAAAAATAGAGACGAAGGACGATGCATGGTTTGTTCCCGCCGGCACAAGCGACATTATTATCCAGCATGAAGAGAAGGGAGGAAAGTACTCCTATTATAATTATCAGCGCGGACATGGAAAAGACTCTTATCTTTTGCGGGCAGTGGGGCTGAATGAGGAATTCCATGTAATACAGTGGAATGGGGAGGAATACCTGGTTACCATCAAATGCAAAGAGGGTAGAATAACTGGTATTGCAACCTATTATATGCATGGAAGAGACACATACGGATGGCTGTTATATCAGGAAAAAACAGGAGATGGACAGATTATGACAAGGTATTATTCATATATTGATGATCAAGAAGGAACCGGAACCTATTGGCCGGAATATGAATTTTTGTATGATTAAAAAGGGAGGAGATACAGATGCCGGAACTGGATGAGGAACTGATCAAGAAGCGGGAACTGTTAGAGCAGTTTGAGCGGGAACGGTTTTCGCAGGAAACCATAGAGAAAGAGAACGGACAGTCCATCTTTGACGGGGAGATCCAGGTGAACATGGTTCCTGTCACCTTTGGGGAGCGGATATTCCTGGACGGAAAGGCTGCCATATGGATGCCCGAGGATTTCGAGGAACTCACACCGGAGGAGGTGGCAGTCTCCTATCCGCTTGGAAACAAGCCGGATAAGGTGTATTCGAACAGCTATCTCGACCTTGCGGCGGGGTACAATTATACACAGCACGAGGTTCCGGATGAGTATATGGGGGACTTTCTGAAGATTGCGAGACTCGCACTTGAGAGAACGGGACCGAAGGTGCGGATCCTCACGGAAAATGTGAGGAAGACAGAGAAACACACAATCTCAAGTATCGAGATGATCTCGCACACGATCACGGAGTCCATTTATAACCTGATGTATTTCACGTCGCTTGAAGGCAGGGTGCTGCTGGGATTCATCAATTTTAACTGTAAAAACCGAAAACGGTATAAGCCGATTGCACAGGAAATGCTTTCCTCTTTCCGCCTGACGGACAAGGGAGAGCAGGCAGACGGCAGCGCGGACAGTGAATAGGAAGGGGGCAGGAATCGTGGAAACGATATCTTATGCAAATTTAAAAGTAGAGGGCTTCCCTTACAGGAAGCTTCTTTCGGTGCAGATCAGCCACAGACCGAATGAGCACGGTACAGCAGTCCTGGAAGGGGAGGTGGATGCAGACCAGGCACAGGACCTGATGCAGCGGACAGATGAGACACTGCGTGTGAGTCTTGTCACAACAGCCGAAGGGCAGCCGGACAGGCTTTTTTGCGGCTGCGTAAAGGATATTGCGCTGCGGCAGGAGAATGCATACAGCGTTGTGACACTGAGCCTGTATACCACGAGCCGGCTTCTGGATGTTACCAGGAAAAAGAAAACCTACCAGCAGGTGTCACAGACATACGGGCAGGTCATAACGGACAGCATCTCGGACAAAGGGGATCTGCATATGATGGTGACAGACAAGGCAATAGGACAGCTCATCATGAAATATAACGAGACAGACTGGGAATTTGCCATGCGGATGACATCACAGCTTGGCGCGCCCCTTGTGGCGGATATCGCAGCGCCAAGGCCGCAGCTCTATGCAGGGATGCCCCCGTCAAGGAAAACAGTCAGTATAGAAAGCAGCTCCTTCTCGTATGGAGGAAACGTGGACAGTCTTGCGAAGCTCTCTGGATCAATGGCACAGGATTTTGCGGGAGAAAAGGTGCAGTCGTATGAGTATGCATTTATTGGAGACATGGTGTCAATGAACGGGAAATCTGCCCGGATCAAAGGGGTCAGTGCAGTCCTTACAGACGGGCTGTTATGCATGAGCTATGAACTGATGCAGGCAAATGGCAGTACGGCAGGCATCGCGGCACCCAGAACTGTGAGCAAAGCATCCGGGAAGATGATGAAAGGCACTGTCAAGGAAGTGCAGGGGGATAAAGTACAGGTGCACATCACAGACATCGACAAGGAGTACGACAGCGGCGGAGACTGGTGGTTTCCGTTCTCCACAGCATACTCGTCAAGTGACGGCAGCGGATGGTACTGTATGCCGGAGAAGGAGGACGAAGTGCGGGTGTTTTTCCCTTCAGGACAGGAAGGGGAGGCCTTTGCAGCCAGCTCTGTCTGCGCCCACCCGCCCCAGAACCCAAGACACAAGAGCTGGAAGGCACCTGGAGGAAAAGAGATCCTGCTCACAGATGAGGGAATGTATATCATAGCCTGTCTCTTATACAAATATGACTCTTCCGACT
>JAIEEY010000237.1 GCA_029067205.1 Lachnospiraceae bacterium | reverse complement strand
GACGGCAGCATGGAAGTTTCACAGGATTATCCATTTTTGATTATGAGTGTCGTTGCGGGTGATGGATTAATTAATGGACAGCTGATAAAAAAAGGCGACCATTTTATTCTGCCAAACGGTTTTGGCACAGCACATCTTCAGGGAAAGATGGAAGTGATTGCATCTACAGTTTATTGACATTTATCTCCAATAGGGATATACTGAATATACAGAAAACTTAATATATCAATGATGGAGGTTTGGATTTATGTTAGTATCAGCTACAGAAATGCTTAAGAAAGCAAAAGAAGGTCACTATGCGGTAGGTCAGTTCAATATCAATAATCTTGAGTGGACAAAGTCTATCTTACAGACGGCGCAGGAGTTAAACAGCCCTGTTATTCTCGGTGTGTCTGAGGGCGCTGGTAAATACATGACAGGATTTAACACTGTTTCCGCGATGGTGAAGGCGATGGACGGCGATCTCGGTATCACAGTTCCTGTAGCGCTCCACTTAGACCATGGTACGTATGATGGATGCTACAAGTGCATCAAGGCAGGCTTTACATCAATCATGTTTGACGGTTCTCACTATGCGATCGAAGAGAATATCGCAAAGACAAAAGAGCTTGTTGCAGTGGCACATCAGCTTGGTCTTTCTATTGAGGCAGAGGTTGGCTCAATCGGCGGCGAGGAAGACGGCGTTGTAGGCATGGGTGAGTGTGCAGATCCTGAGGAGTGCAAGCAGATTGCTGATCTGGGTGTAGATATGCTCGCGGCAGGTATCGGCAACATTCATGGAAAATACCCTGCAAACTGGGCAGGATTAAGCTTTGAGACACTGGATGCGATTCAGCAGAAGACAGGCATCATGCCGTTAGTTCTCCATGGCGGCACAGGTATCCCTGATGATATGATCGCGAAGGCAATCTCACTCGGCGTTGCTAAGATCAATGTCAATACAGAGTGCCAGCTCTATTTCCAGGAGGCGACTCGTAAGTATATCGAGGCTGGAAAGGACTTGGAGGGCAAGGGATTTGATCCTCGTAAGCTGCTTGCTCCGGGTGCTGAGGCAATCAAGGAAATCGTTAAGATCAAGATGAATCTGTTCGGGTCTGTTGGAAAGGCTTGAATCCAATAGAATAGCGATATAAAAAGCAGGTCACAAGCGACCTGCTTTTTATATATTATGCAATTTATTATTTCTTGTAATTTATGGCAGCTTCGATCAGTCCCTTGAACAGAGGGTGCGGTCGGTTTGGCCTGCTCTTAAGTTCTGGGTGTGCCTGCGTTGCAAGGAAAAACGGATGTGAGGGGATTTCTACCATCTCCACGATACGTCCGTCGGGTGAGAGACCAGACAAAAGCATGCCCTTTTCTGTCACAGATGCGCGGTAGTCATTGTTGACTTCGTAGCGGTGTCTGTGGCGCTCGTGGATCACCTCGTTTCCATAGAGTTTATATGCCTTGGAGGTTGTGTCAAGATGGCACTCGTAGGAGCCAAGCCGCAGCGTTCCGCCGATATCCTCCACACCATTTTGGTCAGGCATCAGTGCGATGACAGGATGCGTTGTGTTTGGGTTGAGCTCGATGCTGTGTGCATCATTGTATCCGACAACATCTCTGACAAATTCCACGATTGCAAGCTGCATGCCAAGACAGAGACCTAAGAACGGGATGCCCTTCTCCCGCGCGTAGCGGATGGCATCGATCATTCCTTCAATGCCTCTGTCTCCGAATCCGCCCGGAACGAGAACACCGTTGACGTCTTTTAGGGTTTCCGCGACGTTATCTTTATTGACGTGCTCCGAGTCCACCCACTTGATATTGACAGTGGCGTGCTGCGGAATACCACCATGCTTTAACGCTTCCACGACACTGATGTAGGCGTCATGAAGCTGGGTATATTTTCCAACCAGGGCAATCGTGACTTCCTGTGTGGGTGATTTGAGGTCGTCAACCATCTTTGTCCAGTCCGCGAGGTCTGGTTCGGGGCTGTCTAAGTGCAGACACTCGCAGGCAACCTCGGCAAGATGTTCCTTTTCCATCGCAAGCGGAGCTTCGTACAGATATTCGACATCAAGGTTTTGGAGTACATGGGAATTTGGCACATTGCAGAAAAGGGCAATCTTGTCTTTCAATGCCTGGTCGAGCTCATGTTCACTCCGGCACACGATAATATCCGGCTGAATACCCATTCCCTGCAGCTCCTTGACGCTTGCCTGTGTCGGCTTGGTCTTCATTTCCTGTGAGGCGCTCAGATAGGGAATCAGCGTCACATGGATCAGGATGGCATTTTCATGACCGACTTCGTGCTGGAACTGCCGGATGGATTCCAGGAAAGGCTGGCTCTCAATATCGCCGACTGTACCGCCGACTTCGATAATGGCAATACGCATGTCGGGATCGGTAAAATTGCGGTAGAAACGGCTTTTTATTTCATTGGTAATATGAGGAATGACCTGAACCGTGCCTCCGCCGTAATCGCCGCGACGTTCCTTCTGAAGCACGGTCCAGTAGACTTTGCCTGTAGTTACGTTGGAGTTCTTGTCCAGACTTTCATCGATAAAACGCTCATAGTGCCCGAGGTCAAGATCTGTCTCCGCGCCGTCGTCCGTGACAAAAACCTCCCCGTGCTGAATGGGGTTCATCGTACCGGGATCAATGTTGATATAGGGATCGAACTTCTGCATGGTTACTTTATAGCCTCTGGCTTTGAGAAGTCGTCCAAGTGAAGCAGCTGTAATTCCTTTTCCAAGACCGGAAACTACACCGCCGGTTACAAATACATACTTAACTGGCATAACCTAACTTTTCCTTTCATCTTTTTGTTGAAAACCTTTTTAAATATTCTACTATTATACAACGTGCCCATAGTAAAAAGCTATAGTTTTTTCATTTTTTATAGGAATATGAGTTACAGTTCAGTGTAGGACTTTGATGCTGTTTTTCTTTATTTTTATGATAATCTTTTTCTGTTTTATATGTTTCGGCCAAATATACAGAAATATTATTATCCTTATTTATAGATAGTCTTAAAATCCTGATGGGCTGGTTATCTTTGGTATCTATATTGAATCTTTTGTTGATGGTATCAATCTCGTATATCATACCATCGAACATTGTTGCTGATAGTATAATATTCCAGTTGGCTTCTTTTAATTCGCTGGCTATTATAGGCATATCCAGATAGTATAAGCCATTCATTTCAAAATGAACTCTATATAAATCGCCTTTGGCTTTTCCACCGAAACCGCCAAATATTATATCTTTTTGTTGAAGTTTGGCATGAAATCCGTCTTCCAGACTTTTTCCATCTCCATTCCATATAGGAAAAAGTGCTCCTGTATCCACAAGAGCACGACAACCGCGGAACCAGTTTAAATTAGCTATTGGTCGCCTTGATTCATGATCCAATTGTATTGTTATCTGCATTATAATATCCCCGCTACTCCCAATGGCAATCCGTTCTCGTTTGTGTACCATCTAATTACATTGTCAGTTCCTGTTATTTGTATCAACAACAATTCGTTACTTGATTTATTTGTATATATTACTTCGGCAGACTCTAAAGTTACTCCGTCATCATTGGCATATTTTACATTGGCCAGCCCTAGCCATGTATTGGGATATTTTTCCGCCATTTGTTGTCTTGTCAATCTTTCTGCCATATGTTCACTTCCTTTCTTTATCACTTATTATAACGCAAAGTCATTGAAAAATCAAAAAATAGTTTATTACATAAATTATGCAGCAGCGGTGTATGTTAATAGGGGATAAACTGCGAATGATTGGCTTTTTAGAAACTTTTCACAAAGAAATCACAAAGATTATGTTGATTTATAACCATGAAATCTCTATAATTATAATTGCGATGAGCTGTACAGGCATGTTTTATGCTTATAATAATAGGAATCATGGATCAATAGACCTTTGACAGATGAATCATGACATAAATCAGAAAGGATACCACAGGAAAATGGACAATAATCAGGTCAACAATTACGACAATAATTCCAACCGGAATAACGGTGGACCAGGAAACGGCAGTAACGGTGGGAATGGAAACAACAATAATGGAAGAGACCCGAAAAAGCAGAGTATTATCATAATGATCACTGCGGCAGTACTGTCACTTCTGTGCATCAGCTATTTTACGCGCGCCGTGTCAGGTGCCACGACGGTTGAAATCTCGTATAACAAGTTTATCGAGATGGTGGACGCGGGAACGGTTGAGTCGGTAAAGATCGAGTCAAGCCAGATTGAGATCACGCCGGTATCAGGCGCACAGGATAATCAGAGTCCGAACAGTTTGCTGGCTTCGGCAGTCAGGGTGACCTATATCACAGGAAAAGTGGAGGATGACGAGACACTTACACAGCGGCTGCTCGATGCAGGGGTAGAGGTGCGCGGAACGGTTCCGGATGGATCCGGCATCATTCTCTCGCTGTTATACTATATTGTACCGATCCTGTTGATGTGGGGATTGTTAAGTCTGCTCTTTCGGAAGATGACGGGCGGCGGCGGCGCTTTCAGCATGGGCAAGAGCAATGCGAAAGTATATGTTCAGAAGGAAACGGGCATCACATTCCGGGATGTCGCAGGTGAGGACGAGGCAAAAGAATCCCTGCAGGAAGTTGTTGATTTCCTGCACAATCCAGGCAGATATGTGAAAATCGGTGCGAAGCTTCCGAAGGGTGCACTTCTTGTGGGACCTCCGGGTACTGGTAAAACAATGCTTGCGAAAGCGGTTGCAGGTGAGGCGAAGGTTCCGTTTTTCTCGCTTGCCGGCTCTGACTTTATCGAGTTGTACGTCGGTGTCGGTGCATCACGTGTGCGCGATTTGTTTAAGGAAGCGGAGAAAAATGCACCATGTATCATCTTTATCGATGAGATTGACGCGATCGGCAGAAGCCGCGATTCGAAGTATGGCGGCGGAAACGAGGAGCGCGAGCAGACTTTGAACCAGCTGCTTTCCGAGATGGATGGTTTTGACGGCAAGAAGGGTATCATTATCCTCGCCGCGACGAACAGACCGGAAATTCTCGACAAGGCGCTGCTGCGTCCCGGACGTTTTGACAGGCGTATCATTGTAGATAAGCCCGATTTGAAGGGACGTGTCAATATATTAAAAGTACATGCCAAGGATGTTCTGATGGACGAGACAGTTGACCTTGATGCGATTGCGCTTGCGACCAGCGGTGCTGTGGGCGCTGACCTTGCCAACATGATCAATGAGGCGGCGATCAATGCAGTAAAAGAGGGCAGGGAGTTTGTCAGCCAGAAGGATCTGTTCAACGCAGTGGAAGTGGTGCTTGTCGGCAAGGAGAAAAAAGACCGCATCATGAGCAAGGAGGAGCGCAAGATCGTTTCGTATCATGAAGTTGGCCATGCGTTGATCAGCGCTTTGCAGAAAAATTCGGAGCCAGTGCAGAAGATCACGATCGTACCGCGCACTATGGGGGCACTTGGCTATGTCATGCATG
The DNA here is from genome assembly GCA_029067205.1 of Lachnospiraceae bacterium. GTDB lineage: Bacteria > Bacillota > Clostridia > Lachnospirales > Lachnospiraceae > COE1. The sequence continues at coordinate 7,596 of JAIEEY010000237.1, read as the reverse complement.
TGCCGGAGGATGAGAAATATCTGAATTCCAAGGATGAGCTGCACGACATGATTGTCGGACTTCTGGGAGGACGCGCGGCGGAGGAGATTGTGTTTGACACGGTCACGACAGGCGCGTCAAATGATATCGAGAAGGCGACGGGTATCGCGCGCTCGATGATCACGCGGTATGGTATGAGCGAAAAGTTTGGGCTGATGGGACTGGAGACCATTGAGAGCCAATATCTGGAGGGTAGAAGTTCGCTGAACTGTGCGGACAATACGGCAGCGGAGATTGATACGGAAGTCATGAATATGCTTAAGGCGTGCTACGAGGAAGCGCTCGGAATGCTTCGCGAGAATCGTGATGTAATGGATCAGATTGCTGCGCACCTGATTGAGAAAGAGACGATTACTGGTAAGGAATTTATGAAGATATACCGCGAGGCGAAGGGACTGCCTGAACCCGAAGAGAAGAAGGATGAGACAGATGGGAAACCGGAAGAGGCGAAAGTGACAAAGGATGCGGATGGCAAAGAGGAAGTGCGAATCCCGACGCCAGAAGAGCTTCGCGACGGAATACCGCAGCCTGCATACACGGCACAGCAGCAAGAAAATAAGTGGCACATGCCGCCTGCATATGATTGGAATCCAGCGCAGCTGCAACAGCAAAATCATCAGCAAAATCAGGGACAGCAAAATCCGATGCAGCAGTATCAGAACCCTTATCAAAATCCGCAACAGGGTTCCGTACAGCAGAATCCGATGCAGCAGTACCCAAATTCCTATCAAAATCCACCGCAGGGTTCCATACCGCAGCAGCAGTACCCGAATCCACCGCAAAACAGGTATCCATATCCCTATCAGAATCCGCAGGCACCGCAAAATGTGAATCTGCCGGAGGATAATGGCAGTAATGGTGAGACTTCACGGTTTGGCGCTGTGTGGGACAGAAATGTAAACGGGAATCGTGATAATGGGAATCAGAATAACGATAATAACAGATGGTAGGTTTAGAATATAGAGGGAGTACACATAGGAAGCGTGTACTCCCTCTATGTGCACAATTGATGAGAAAAGGGGGATATAGAGATGCCGAACACAACACAGGAGGTTGAGATAAAAATGGAAGAACCAGCAGTAAAAGATCCAGAGAACAAGGAGACAGCGTTCAAGGAGTCCGAATCAAATGAATTTGACGTGAAAGAAGAGCTTCGCAAACTTCCCAATAAACCAGGCGTGTATATCATGCATGATGTGGACGACACAATTCTCTATGTGGGAAAGGCAAAGAACCTGCACAACAGGGTGCGTTCATATTTTAAGGAAAATATCGGGCGCGGACCGCAGATCGACAAAATGGTCTCCCTGATTGCACGGTTTGAGTACATTGTGACGGATTCCGAGCTGGAAGCCTTGGTGCTGGAAAACAATCTGATCAAGGAATACTCCCCCAAATACAATACATTGCTGAAGGATGATAAGACCTATCCTTATATTAAAGTGACACTTGGTGAAGATTTTCCGCGTGTTATGTCCGTGCGTCAGATGAAAAAGGATAAGGCAAAGTATTTTGGACCTTTTACCAATGGTGGTGTGAAGGAGAGCATTGACTTGATCAATAAGCTCTACCAGCTGCGGACGTGCAACAGAAAACTGCCGAGGGACTGCGGCAAGGAGCGCCCCTGCCTGAATCACCATATTGGACAGTGCTGTGCACCCTGTCAGGGGAATGTCCCCAAGGAGGAGTACGGACAGCGGATTGACATGGCGATTGATTTCCTGAATGGAAAACAGCAGCCAATTATCAAAGAATTGAAGGAGAAGATGCAGCAGGCTTCAGAAAAGATGGATTTCGAGGAGGCAATCAAATACCGAGACCTGATTGAGAGTGTCAAAAAAGTCAGTGAGACGCAGAAGATGTCAGACAATGTGGGAGAGGACAAGGATATTATTGCACTTGCAATTGATGGAAACGAGACTGTCGTGCAGGTATTTTTCCTGCGGAACGGAAAGCTGATCGGCAGGGAGCACTTTTATATGACTCAGGTTGAGGAACTGACGGCAGATAATATTCTGACGAGTTTTGTGAAACAGTTTTATGCGGGAACACCGTTTATACCAAGGGAAATCATGCTTCAGGAAGCAATTGAGGATATGGAGCTCGTGGAGCGGTGGCTGACAAGCAGAAAGGGAGCGCGTGTTCATTTGAGAGTACCATTAAAAGGTTCTAAGGAACGGCTTGTGGACTTGGCGGCAAGGAATGCCCAGCTTGTCTTAAGTCAGGATAGAGAGCGTATTAAACGCGAGGAGGGCAGAACCATTGGTGCGGTGAAGGAGATTGAGGAAATTCTAGGTATCAGTCCACTGACGCGCATGGAGGCATTTGACATCTCTAATACCAGTGGTTTTGCAAATGTGGGTTCCATGGTCGTGTATGAGAAAGGAAAACCTAAACGCAGTGATTACAGGAAGTTTCGAATGAAGACTGTCGCAGGACCAGACGACTATGCCTGCATGCATGAAGTCCTGACAAGGCGTTTTCAACATGGTCTTAATGAGCGGGAAGAGATGAAACTTGATGAGAACAGTGTCGGGGAGGATTTTGGAAGTTTTACGAAATTTCCGGATCTGCTGTTAATGGACGGTGGGCGTGGTCAGGTCAATATTGCTCTGCAGGTGTTGGAGGAACTTGGCATCAGCATTCCGGTCTGTGGTATGGTAAAGGATGACAACCATCGCACGAGAGGGTTGTATTTTAACAATGTAGAACTGCCGATCGATACACACAGCGAGGGCTTTAAGTTGATCACACGCATACAGGACGAGGCGCACCGCTTTGCGATTACATATCACCGGTCACTCCGGAGTAAGGCGCAGGTGCACTCTGTTCTTGATGAGATACCAGGTGTGGGACCAAGCCGCAGGAAGGCACTGATGAAGTACTTTAAGTCAATTGAGGAGCTTCGAGCCGCAGATGTCACCCAAATCTCTGAAGTGCCAGGGATTACGGCAAATGTGGCAGAGGAGATACACCGTTATTTTGCAGCAGATCCGAAATCCTGATGGATTTTGCCGAATAATCACAAGAAATATTGCGGTAAACATTTGCTTACAATGAAGCAAAAAAAGCACGGTATTCGTTTTTGGCGGGTATCGTGCTTTTTGTCTCGAATTCCTTTGGTGGAAAGCCTTGACGGTGATAGTGTGGAGGCGTAAAATAAAATTTGGAATACAAAATTTATTGAAAGATTTTTAAACGAGGTAATAATAAATTGTCAAACGAAAAAGAATTTGATCAGGAAAAACAGAAAAAAACAGAAAAAATAGCGGCTGAGATTCTCCAGATGTCAAAGAACAAGCTGCTGGTCAATATGCGGTTCATGGATATGTCGCTCAATCAATTCAAAATTTCCCCGAAACCCGAATTAACGCCTTTTACGGCAAGCGACGGGGAGATCTATATCTATGATCCGGAACATATTTTGAAGGCTTACATGCTGGATGAAAACCTTCCTATACGAAATTTCCTGCATACGGTACTGCACTGTGTTTTCAAACATTTCTTTGTAAACACTCTGGTCAATCAGGACATGTGGAATCTGGCGTGTGATATCGCGGTGGAGAGCGCCATCAACGATCTGGAACTGAGTTATCTGAATATCAAGAAAGCAAAAGAGCAGATTCAGTTTTTTGACCTTTTTAAAAAGAAGATTCAGACCATTTCCGCAGAAAAGATTTACAGCTATTTTTTGAGTGAAAAGCTCTCCGATGACCTGGTAGAGAGACTGTCCCTGTTATTCAAGGGAGATGATCATTTTCTCTGGTATTTGACAGAAGAACAGAAGAAAAAGCTGAATCTTTATGATGGATCCGGGGGAAATGTGTTCGTTCCAGTCGATCGAATCCTGCTCGTGGACGACTGGGGAGCGATTGCGCTACGTATGCAGACAGAACTGGAAGTGTTTGTCAAGAGCAGGGGAACTGAGGCAGGACTGCTGACCCAGAATCTGCGGGAAGTGAACAGGGAACGCTATGATTATACGGAGTTTCTCAAAAAATTTGCCGTCAGGGGAGAGGTGATGAAGCTCGATCCGGACGAATTTGACTACAATTTCTATACATATGGCTTGCAGCTGTACGAGGATATGCCGTTGATCGAGCCGCTTGAATACAAGGAAGTAAAGCGTATACGGGAATTTGTGATTGCAATCGACACATCTGGCTCGACATCGGGTGAACTGGTGCAGACTTTCGTGCAGAAAACCTATAATATTCTCAAGAGCACGGAAAGTTTTTTTACCAAGATCAATCTGCATATTATCCAGTGTGACACAGTCATTCAGGAGGATGCAAAGATCACGACACAGGAGGAGTTTGACGCATATTTAAAGGAAATGAAGCTTCATGGACTGGGTGGGACAGATTTCCGGCCCGTGTTTGAGTATGTCAACAAGATGGTGGACAATCACGAGTTTGAAAACCTGAAAGGTTTGATCTATTTTACGGATGGATGCGGCGTGTTTCCGCAAAAGAAACCGCCTTACGATACGGCGTTTGTGTTTATTGAAGAGTCGTTTAATAATTATGATGTTCCGTCTTGGGCAATGAAGCTGGTGCTCAGGAAGGATGAAATCTGAGTGATTTCAGGGAAAAGAGTGCCTGATTGTTCATGGTATGACAGCAGGATGATCGGAATGGAAGAGAGAGAATGGATATTCCACAGAAAGAAAAAGCTGCGGCTTTGGAGCGTGCAGTGATCAACAGTTCTGTTGAGGAGATTTCTGAAATATATGAGGAACTCGGCGAGGTGGAAATGTCGGCGCCTGCGCTGGGACTGGCGTGTCGGTTCCGTGGGATTGATGTGGTAAAGACATTGATTCAGAAGGGGGCTTCCTTTGACTTTCCGTCAAAGAGGAGAATCGAGGAGACATACAACTGCTATATCGGCCGGCATTTTGCAAATTACCGCACGAACTATTCCCTGTATCTGCTCAAAGTTTTTGAGGAAGATTTAAAAGGGGCATTTTGCTTTAAGGGAATGACGCCAAAACAGAGTATGGAAAGAGAGGTGGGAGAGCCGTTGGAATTTCTCCCGGACGACAGACGGGTTGATGTATTGAACTGTCTGCTAGAGAACAGGGAAAAGATCTGTTTTCAACCGGAAGAAATGCTTTTCTATGCCATTTATTTTGGGGATGCTGTCATTGCGGAGGAATTGAAACGGTGCGGAGTCTCGCTTTCCGAGGTTCGTGTCCGCACGATTACGGACGGTGCTCCAGCCATGGACGCATACTGGCTGGAATATGTTACCATGACAGAGCGGCTTTCTGATGAGGACTATTTTTCTGTCATACAGCAGCTTGCCGCGGAGTTTGACAGAAAATTGTTTCATTTTACAGAGAATCTTTACGATATTACGAAAAAGCGCTTTTATGATGTCAGGGTATTTGAATTTTTCCTCGCCCATTTCAAGCAGGAGAAGATGAAGAAGTACCAGATCATACGCGGTCTGATCGAGATTGATGCCGCGGAGGTTTTACCGGTGGTCGAGAGGGAGAAATGGCTCGCGACACCGAAGAAACGCGACGAGATGATTGCATATGCTTCCGAAAATGGCAAAACGGAGTCGCTTGCATGGCTGCTTGATTATAAAAACCGCACTGCTGATTTTGCTGTGGAACAGGAAAAGGCAGAAAAGAAAATGATGCGTGAGCTGAATGCCGCGCCGGATTCTGTTGCCGCGTTAAAAAAAATCTGGAGTTATAGGAAACGGGAAGACGGTACGCTGCTGATCACCAACTATAAAGGAACAGATACCGAGGTTACAGTTCCGAAAAAGATTGGAAAGGGCATTGTTACGGGGATTGGAAACGGTGCATTCGCGGGAGGATTTTCCAATCCCAAAGTGACGGAGGAACAAGTAAAGCAGCACAATCAGATCACCAGGATCATACTGCCGGAAACATTGCAGTATATTGGAGAGTATGCTTTTTCAAAGATGCTGTTGCTAAAAGACATCTCCATTCCAAACGGAGTCATGGAAATTGATCAGTATGCATTTTCCGGATGCCGTTATTTGAGACAGATTACCATTCCTGGAACGGTAAAGAAGATCGGGAAACAGGCATTTTACCACAATCCTCTGCTGGAAAAGGTATGTATCTGCGAGGGGGTTATGGAAATAGACGAGTGTGCATTTATGCACTGCAATAATTTGCAGGAGGTCAGAATCCCACGATCTGTGCAGCATATAAACACAAGCTCGATTGGCATCAGTAAATTCGAAATCTTTGAAGACTGTCCGAAGCTGACGGTATACTGTCCGAAAGGGAGCAAGGCCGAAGAATACTGCCGGGAAAAGAAAGTCCGGTTCAGGAACGAGGAGATACCAGACACTTCCTTCAGGATTGCAGTAGATGCTGATCAGGAAAAAATAATGGAAGTTCTGAAAATACAGAAAGAAGATACATATGGTAATTTCAAATGGATAAGAACAGTCATTGGTGCAAATAACGTTGAGATCTGCCGCAACGAAGACTATGACAAAAAACTGTCAGCTGTTGATGAGGACGCATTTTTATATTATGAAACGAATATAGACTTTTATCCTGTAGAGGAAATGGTGACACTCGACCAGCAGATAAAATTGGCAAAAGAAATTTTAAAGAAATTTGCGGATTATGGAATTCCTGCAGAAATTGTTGCGGAATTTGAATGCGAGGTGGAATAATGGAACTTGCACAGGAGGAAAAAGCCGCTGCTTTGGAGCGTGCAGTGATCAACAGTTCTGCCGGGGAGATTTCCAAGGTTTATGACGAACTCGGCTATGTGGAAATGTCCGCGCCGGCGCTGGGGTTGGCGTGTCGGTTCCGTGGGCTTGACGTGGTGAAGGTGTTAGTCGAGAAGGGAGCAACCTTTGATTTTCCCTCAACCAGAAAGATTGAGCAAGCATACCACTGTTATACTGGCAGGCGTTATGGCAATTACCGCACGAATTATTCCCTCTATCTGCTGAAAGTTTTTAAGGGCGGTTTAAAAAGAGCTTTCTGTCTGGAGGGAATGACGCTCACACAGAGCATCGAAGGGGAAAAAGGCAGTCGGCTGGAGTTTCTTCCTGATGCGGAGCGCGCCGCGGTGGTGCGGTATCTCATGGAATATAGGGAAAAGATTTCTCTTCAACCCGAGGAGATGCTTTACTATGCAATCTTTTTCAGAGATACCACGATTGTGCAGGAGTTGAACAACTATGGCGTTGGATTTTTGGACATTCGGGTGCAGACGATTACAGAGGGCGCGAATTGGCTGAATGGTTACTGGTCTGAGTATATTTTGATGACAAGAGAGACCGCAGGGGGAGATTATCTCGAAATGATGCAGGAGATTGTCGGGAAGCTTGACGGAAAAATGTTCTATCACACGGAAAGTACTTATGAGATTGCCAAAAAGCATTTTAAGGACTGCAGAGTTTTTGGATTTTACCTTGCCCATTTTAAGCGGGATAAGATGAAAAAGTATCAAATCATACGCGATTTGATTGACGCAGATGCCGCGGAGTCTCTTCCCGTTATCGAGGAGGAGGGGTGGCTTAAACTGCCGAAACAGCGCGACGAGATGA
>JAIEEY010000236.1 GCA_029067205.1 Lachnospiraceae bacterium | reverse complement strand
AGCTGGTGGCGGGGCCAATCGTGCGGTATAGTGAGATTGAACGGACATTAACGCATGGAGTAGATTTTTCAGACTTACGTTTGAATTTCAGCAGCGGCATGGTGCGCTTTGCGGCAGGGCTTGGGAAAAAGGTTCTGATCGCCAACGTGGTCGGTGAGTTTGTGGCGGAGATTGCAGCGCTTGGGCAGCGGAACCTCATGCTTTCCTGGGCTTATGCGATCGCGGTAGCGCTTCAGATTTATTTTGATTTTTCCGGTTATTCCGATATGGCAATTGGCTTGGGAAGTATGCTGGGATTTCATTTCCCGGAGAATTTCAGATATCCTTTTATCTCCAGGAGTGTGAGTGAGTTCTGGAGACGGTGGCACATCACGCTTGGTGCATGGTTTCGGGATTATGTCTATATTCCAATGGGTGGAAACCGCGTGAGTAGAATAAGGTGGATCGGAAATGTATTGGTCGTCTGGCTCTTTACAGGACTATGGCATGGGGCTGGCTGGAACTTTATTGTGTGGGGACTTTTATTTGCGTTGCTGCTTGTCTTTGAGAAGTGTGTCAGCAGGTTGTATAACCGAAAAAAGTTTTTGTCGGTGATGGCTCTGAATGGGATAAAACATGTATATGTGATCCTGGTGGTACTGGTGAGTTTTCTGGTATTTCACAATGATCGTCTGTCGGATGCGTTGGCAGACATACAGGCGCTTTTTTCCTGCGGAAGTCTTATTGCCCGTGATGTGGGTGAGGCACAGACGGCGGTGTTCTCGTATCTTATGAGAAATCGGATTGTAATTCTCTGTGTAGGTTTGATTGGCGCGACACCGATTCCCTTGTGGGGATGGACGAAACTGCGGGAGTGGATGCAGACAAGTGAGACTGGGGATAGGGTCGTTCATGTATTGCGGGGCATTTTGACAATGGGGCTCTTGGTGTTGTGCACGGCGTATCTGATCGATGGTTCTTTTAATCCATTTTTGTATTTTCGGTTTTAAAAGCTGGAGTTTGAGAAACATGTTTTGCGTCAAAATATAGATTTTGAGTTTAGTAACATTGGTCAAAGGCTGTATTTGGAAAGGGACATTCTTGTGTGGGAGATGAAGTGAGTGAAGTGTGATAAGTGGAAGCTGCGTATTATGATTTACAGTTTTATGGTTTGTATGGCGAGTTTGATTGTGATACTGACCGTCAATCCAGAAGAGACTGTGTCTAGGGCAGAACGGAGACGGCTGGCAGAGAAGCCTGAGCTGACATGGGATAACATCATGGATAAGTCATTTATGGATGATACAGAGAAGTATCTGTTGGATCACTTTCCATTCCGGGACGGACTGCGGCGTGTCAAGGCGTATTTTGCCTATGATGTACTGCAGCAGAAGGAAAACAATGGGATTTATGTGGCGGACGGACACGCCGCAAAGCTGGAATATCCGTTGAATGAGGCATCGGTAAAACGCCTTGCGGTCAAGATGACAGGGCTTTGTCAGCAGTATTTTCCAGAGCAGAAGGTATGGTATGCGATTGTACCAGACAAGAATTATTTCCTGGCAGAAAAAAACGGATATCCGTCACTCAACTATGAACAAATGATCAGATTGCTGTCACAGGAACTTGCGAAAAGCGCAGATTTTGGTTATATTGATATCATTTCCGATCTGACGATTGACGATTATTACCATACGGACACGCACTGGCGTCAGGAACGGATTCTGGACGTGGCTCACCATATTGCGGATGCGATGGGTGTGGGCGGTACTTTGAATTTTTCGAGGGGAAATCAAGCTGGTTTTACTGAGCATGAGATCAGGGATTTTTATGGGGTATATTATGGACAGGCAGCGCTCCCGATGGAGCCGGACACGATTGTGTATCTGACGGACGAGGTGATTGACGCGGCGTATGTATGGAGTCTTGAGGAGAACGTTCAGAGCGGGAAAAATGGTGGAAAGATCGTTAATCCAGATGAGGCGGAAGCAGTCTTAAAGACAGTATATCAGTTGCAAAAGCTCGAGGATGAGAGGAGTCTTGACAAGTATGATGTGTTTGCGGGCGGGGCGTCATCACTGCAGGTGATTAAAAGTCCCAATGCATTCACTGACAAAAAACTGATCATTTTCAGGGATTCTTACACGAGCAGCCTTGCACCGCTGCTATTAGGGGCTTATGGGGAGATTACGTTGATTGACCTGCGCTATCTTGATTCTGCGCGGCTAGGAGAATATGTGGATTTCACGGATGCGGATATCTTATTTTTGTATAATACATCGATTGTCAACCATGCGGAGATGCTGAAGTAAGGAATCATTACCTTTGGTAAAATGTGAAACATCACACCAATCTTAGGAACTGTCACGAAATAACCTTTCATTTTGACATGTCAAAATTGAAAGTTATTTCATGACAGCTCCTTACGATAATGTAAGAAAAACTGCGAAAATGTAAGCGGAATCGATGGCAGGGATTGTCTGTGGCGGTCGGAAGCGAAACTTTTGCGTTTGCGCGGGAGTGTGCCTGCAGTATTTATAACTGCTGCGATATTCGTAAATCCGACTGTGAGTATAATGCAGTGCGGGACAGTCATATGGCAGAAAAAGTGCAGTGGTTTATAGAACAGGGAGATGGAAGTGTCATTTTCATGAATGGTCATATCGGGAAGGTCAATTTCACTCCGAATTATGACTGCCTGGGCAATCTGCTGGCGAAGGAACTGGGGGATGGTTACTTTGCCATTGGCACGGATGCAAAAGTCACTGCTTTTACATTCCTGTATAAATATAGTACTGATTATGATTGGAATAGGTCAAAAGGGAGATGACAAAATGACAGAGCAGGATTTTATCAGACAGCAAATCGAATTGAGCGAACAAATGACACGGGAGAATACAGTTGATTTGACGCAGGTAAAGACAGTGGCAGGAGTGGATCTGGCGTACTGGAAAGAAGAAAATGTGGAGTATGCCGTCTGCTGTATTGTGGTTATTGACTACCATACGTCTGAAGTCCTCGAGAAAGTCAGTTATGCGGACAAAGTGCATGTTCCGTATATACCAGGCTGTCTGGCATTTCGGGAAGTGCCAATATTTATGCAGGCATACAAGAAATTGAAGATAGTGCCTGATGTAGTGTTTTTTGATGGAAATGGATATTTGCACCCAAGACATATGGGGCTGGCGACACACGCAGGTATCTTGATTGATCAGGCAACAGTCGGGATTGCAAAAAGTTATTACAAAATAGCAGATACGGATTTTGATATGCCTGCAAATATTGAAGGCGCATTCACGGATATCAGAGTCAATGAAGAGGTGTATGGACGGGCACTGCGTACGCATGTGAATGTAAAACCGGTTTTTCTGTCAGTCGGAAACGCAATCGACATAGAGACGGCGATGGAGATGGCAAACAGGCTGACCACAAAGGAAAGCCATGTGCCACTGCCAACCAGACTGGCAGATCTTATGACGCATCAGATGCGGAAAGAGTGTCAGAGCGGTAAAAACCTCTCAACGATCAATACAGCGGCGCATGCAAGCAGGGCGACAGTGAGCAGACGCTTTCCCCTATAGGCTGCAATAATGGCGACAAGGAGTCCTGCCATTGCGGAGTAAATGCCTGCGGTGGAGTACAGGATTGCCGGGAACGTCATTGCGGCAAGACAGGCGTATGGTACATAATATAGAAAGGACTTGATATAAATGTTGGTGATTTCCTTTTTGGACAGTACTAATGGAAGCATTCGGATCAAGTATGTCACTCCTGCCATGACAAGGATATAGAGATAGATATTATGTGTCATTTTAAGGTTCTCCTTTGGTATTTTCTTCTTCAATTGGTCTCAGCCATGCCGCAATACCTGCTATAATCACAGTCGTGATAATAATGACAAAGCCTGATGTGACCTTTTTCAGCGCTGGGAGGACTGAGAACAGGAAGCTAAGTCCCATTGCGGACAGGACAACAAGTAAAACGGTGCGGTTTTTCCGCGCAGGCGGTATGATGATGGCGAGAAACATTCCGTAGATAGCAACGCCGAGAGCGCTGATTATAAAGGCGGGAAGAATGTTTCCAGACACCGCACCTGCCAGTGTCCCCAGCACCCAGCCAGGAACAGCGACGATTGTGATGCCATAGTGATAGGCAGGCGGCAGGGTACTGTCAAGGCTTGCGTCCAGCGCAAAGATTTCATCAGTCACGCTGTAAGCCATGAGATACCTGTGCCAGTATGGCACAGTGCGGTTTAATTTTTGTGCTAAGGAAAAGGACATGAGGCTATAACGCAGGTTGATGACCAGCTGTGTCAGGGCAATCTCAATATAGGTTCCGCCTGCGGCGATGATTGCAAGTCCTGAGAACTGTCCGGCGGAGGTCACATTTGTGAGTGATATCAGCACCGCCTGCAGAATGCCCAGCCCGCTGGTGGCAGATGCCATTCCAAATGTAAATGATACGGCAAAGTAGCCCAGTGCGACTGCGATTCCGTCGCGCACGCCGTTTCTAAATTCTTTATTTTTCAAGAGATTTTCCTCGTTTCATGATATCTATTCCAGGATTTTTCGTCCAGCGCTGTTGTTCACGACTCATCTTATAATGGCACATTAACCACCACGTTACTGTTCACACCCCTACTGTGTTTTGCATATTTATACGTTTTTTCGGTGTGAACAGCAACATTTATGCACACAAAATGCTAAAGGGCAAGCATTTTGGCGCTCGATTCCCACTACTTTGATGGGGGAGTGAACAGTAACACCACCACTGCAAATGAGTCCCATGCTGCTCGTTTAACATTGCGCCGCGAAATTAATATATGATACAATAAATATATCGTCCTGTCAATTAAAAAGTTGCTGAATATTGCGTTTTAAAGTTACAGTTCAGCCTAGTACTCCATCCAATCAGAAATTAGAATTGTGAACCGCCTGTTTCGTACCATTGCATCGTTAAAATTTCTAGACGATGCCACCGCATCGCCGTCGAAATTTTGCCTAGCATTGGCACGGACCATGCAGCCCACAACTCCAATTTCTGTCTGGATGGAGTACTAGGACTTTGCACTACGCTGCAAAGTCCGTGAGAAAGCGTGGTGGCAGTGATGCATCAAGCCATCGTGAAGTGATTTTGCATGGCTTGATGCTGTAACAGGAAGCCGAAGGCTGAACTGTTACGTTTTAAATATAGTATTTGACCACAAACGGAACAAAGGCATAGGAAAGGACAAGAGGGGAGATGGGGAACAGTGCATTTCGCGAACGCGAAAGGGATTTTGTCCACAAAAAACGGAATAAATCTATACAGAGGATGTACCCATGGCTGCATTTACTGTGACAGCAGGAGTATCTGCTATGGATTTACACATGATTTTGAGGATATCGAAGTCAAGCAGAACGCGCCAGAGCTGCTGGAGAAGGCGCTTCGGTCTAAACGTAAGAAATGTATGATAGGAACTGGGGCGATGTGTGATCCGTATATGCATTGCGAGGAGACTTTGAAGCTGACCAGAAAGTGTCTGGAAATAATCGATTTTTATGAATATGGTGTGGCAATTCAAACGAAGTCAGACAGAATTCTTCGCGATTTGGATTTGCTCGAAAGCATTAACAGAAAGGCAAAGTGTGTCGTCCAGATGACGCTGACAACTTATGATGAAAACCTATGCAAAATATTGGAGCCAAATG
>JAIEEY010000235.1 GCA_029067205.1 Lachnospiraceae bacterium | reverse complement strand
AATTGGCAGAGTGGTTATGTGATCCGAGAGAGCTTGGGGAGAAGCCGGCAAAGCTTGAGTATGTAAAAACATTTACGGATCCAGATGGTATCGAATGTATGATCTTTAAATTCAAAAAGACTCTTTTATCAAAATGGATGTTAGGTGTCGTCAGCGATGCCGGTGTATTCAGCGAGATGCAGGTATACAACGAAGAAACTGCCGAGAAGGATGCGGCGGAATGTTTAGACTGGCTGAAAACGTATTGGAAGGATACGGAAGCAAGGCAGTCAGGTGAGGGAGCAAATGAATATAAGGATGAAACTGGCAGGTTTACGGCACTTATCCTGTTGTCGGATAAGACATGGGACAAGAAGCAGTTCAGGCAGGATATGAAAGAGGATTGGGAAATCGAACTTGCGTACGAAGATGGGGAAGATGATGAAAGCGGTGAGGACAGGCAGGGATGCGATGCGGAGATTTTTGAAGTGGGCACTGCAAGGGTTGTTCTCGGATTCATGGACATACCTGTTCCGAACAGGGAAGCGGAGCAGAATGCGGCAATGAACTATACGTGGAAAGAAGCGGTTGAGGTAACAAAAAACCATCAGGCACATATTATTGTAGCAATCATGGGAGAACATGAAAATCCGATAGAGGACGGAGAACTGTTTGTGAAGGTGATCGCATCTTTGTGTAAGCAGAAAAATGCGATTGGAGTAAATACGAACGGGGTTGTATACCAGCCACAGTTCTATTTTGCCATGAAGGAAATGCTGGGAAAGGGCATGTTTCCGATCTGGGGATTGATCTGGTTTGGTGTTCTCAGGACAGAGAAAGGGTTTCATGCGTACACGATCGGGATGAACCATTTTGGAAAAGATGATATGGAAATTCTGGATGCAGACGAAGATCCAAATGAGCTGAGGGATTTTTTGATCGGAATAACGGAGTACTGTATTGAGGAAGATGTCACGCTGCGCGCCGGGGAGTCTATTGGCTTAACAGCGGATCAGAGGTGTCAAATCAGCAGAAGTGAAGGGGTATGTATTGACGGTATGACGCTGAAGATCGCATATCGCAAGGAATAGGAATCAGAAACGGAGCGTGATGCGATGCTTGATTTTTATACTGAATACAAACAAAAGCTTACCACTCCCGACGAGGCTGTAAAGGTGGTAAAGAGTGGCGACTGGGTGGATTACACAAGCAATCTTGGCATGCCAGTGCTTTTGGACAGGGCGCTGGCGAGGCGCAGGGATGAACTTTATGATGTGAAAATACGCGGAAATCTAATCATAGAAGGTCCGATCGAAGTGGCAGAGTGTGACGAGAGCAAGGAGCATTTTACTTACCACAGCTGGCACTGTTCTTCTTATGAGCGGAAGCTCTGCGACAGGGGACTTTGTTATTTTATCCCTATGGTTTTTCACAACAATGCGGCATATTATGAATTTTTTTTGAAAGTGAATGTCGTGATGGTGAGCGTCTCGCCAATGGATAAACATGGGTATTTTAACTTTTCTGTCAATACAGGTGTGGCGGCTCCGATCACGCGCACAGCGGATATTGTCATTGTCGAGGTCAATGAGAATCTGCCGAAAGTCTATGGCGGATATGATGAGTGTATCCATATTTCAGAGGTGGACTATATCGTGGAGGGAGAGCATGAATCACTGGCAGTCCTCAAAACAACCAGACCTACTGAGACGGACAGAAAGATCGCGCAGAACATTCTGCCCTATATTGTTGATGGTGCTACGCTCCAGCTTGGTATCGGCAGTATGCCCAATGCACTGGGAGAGTTGATTGCGGAATCAGACATCAGAGATTTAGGGATGCACACAGAGCTCTGTTCGGACGCATACCTAAGCATGTATAAGGCTGGAAAACTGACAAACCGCAAGAAAAAGATAGATCGAGGAAAAGGTGTGTACGGCTGCGCAATCGGTTCGCCTGAGCTTTATGAGTGGGTTGACGACAATCATGGCATCGCGGCATATCCGTTGGAATACGTCAACCGACCGAGTGTCATCGCCCAGATTGACAATATGGTGTCCATCAACAGTTGTGTATCTGTGGATTTGTATGGCCAGGTTGCGGCGGAGAGCTCTGGTTCCAGACAGATCAGCGGCACCGGCGGACAGCTTGATTTTCTTATAGGAGCCTCCGCGTCGAGGGGCGGCAAGGCATTTATCTGTATGAGTTCTGTGTACAAGGATAAGGAAGGCGTCTATCATTCCCGTATTCGCCCGCAGTTTGACGGGGATATCATCACCTCGCCGAGAAGCCAGATTTATTTTCTGGCAACGGAGTACGGTGTGATCAATCTCGAAGGGCGCTCCACATGGGAGCGGGCAGAGGGACTCATCTCGATTGCGCACCCCGATTTTAGGGAAGATTTGATCAGAGAGGCAGAGAAGCGCAAGATCTGGAGACGGTCGAATAAGTATTAGTAAAAGAAAGGATGTTTGTATGTCAGAGAAAAGGCTTAACAATACAATATTTCTTATGTATTTGGTTACAAACAACTATTGTAAGATACACAATATGTCTACAGAAGATTTTTTGAAGCTTGATGAAAAGTATGCGATATTGAATTATGTCGCGGAATGTCCAGATATATTTGACAGTATGACAAATGAGGAGATGGTAGAGGAGATTGAACAATATGTATCACAATTTTAAAACAACTTTGTATCATGGAACGGTATCAGAGATACAACAGATTGATGTAAATCTTGGGCGGGAAAGAAAAGATTTTGGCAAAGGATTTTACATGGCCGTTTCAAAGAAGCAGGCTGTGGGAATGATGCATAAGAAATACAGGGAAGTGGTGAGAAGAAGTCTTGGAAAGCAGGAAAACGAGTTCTCTGAAAGGTTATATGAAATAACATTAAATGAAGCATTTTTTTCAGCTTTGAAAATAAAGATTTTTGATACTGCTGATTTAGAATGGCTTGACTTTGTTTTGATGTGCAGGGAAAAAGGCGGAGTTCCGCATGATTATGATTTGGTAATTGGACCGACAGCAGATGATGATACTGCATTGTGTTTAAAGGCATACAGGGATGGTTTTTATGGAAAAATTGATTCCGATGCGGCAAAGAGAATACTGCTGAATAATTTGGAAACAGAAAATTTGGGAATACAATATTATATAGGGAAACAGGAAGTAGCAGATCAGCTTATTGCAGATTTTAGGGTAATTGAATGGAGGTAGTTTTGTGAGTGAAAATGAAATAGAAACTACAAAAGGAATGTGTGTAGTATCATTGACAAAACATATAATGGAAAAACAGGCTCTTGGCTATGAAAGTGCATTTAAAATGCTTTTGACCAAAGAGCTGTACCAACTCTTGCAAGATTCAGATACAAGACTTTTTCTTGAGACAAATGAATATTTAAACAAGGCATATGACAAGGAATTAGAAGGCGGAAGAGATGCTTTGTATCAATATATACAACAGTAGGTTTGTATGTATGCCGGAGCACGCAAGGGGTATAAAGTTTGAAAGAAGGTCACTTTCAAACTATTGAATGGTACGCGTGCGGAGCACGCAAGGGGTATAAAGTATGATAGACGAATTAGCAACAGTGACAATCCACAATAAAGTATGCCATATCTACAGAAATGGTGGCAGAGAAAGGGGTAATACTGGGGAAAAACGTCGGTTTCCCGTATTTTACTGGGGCATAGGCGGAGAGGGAAGGGAGTCTGTAGAGACAGTAGTCTCTTATTTAAGAGAACACATACCAGATGCCAAATTTCTGCTGGCGGCATATGAGTCCGAAAACTGGAATGATGATTTTTCGCCGTGGGCAGCACCGGCAGTCTTTGGAAAGGAAGGTTTTGGCGGAAAGGCGGGCGATACATTAAGGTGGCTTATGCAATACTGCATTCCACATATTGAGGCAAAGGAGTCCGAAATTGCCCGTTTTCCGGTCGGATATTCGCTTGCAGGTCTTTTTAGTCTGTGGGTATACTGTGAGTGTAATGTTTTTAAGGGCGTGGTCAGTTGTTCTGGTTCCCTGTGGTATGAAAGATGGCTTGATTATGTCCACAATGCGTCAGCAGCAGCTTGCAGGGACGAAAAGAATTACATTTATCTGAGTCTTGGCGATAAAGAGGAAAAGACGAAAAACAGGCTGATGTCAACAGTAGGGGATAATACGAAAAAAGTTTACACAATGCTCTGCGAAAATCAGAAAAATGTAGAGGGGATTCTGGAGTGGAATCAGGGTGGTCACTTTTCGGAACCAGACGTGCGGATCGCAAGAGGAATTTATTGGATTTTAAAACATTTTGATGTATAATAAAAAAGATAAAAAGCGGAATATAAGGAGGAATTAAAAATGAATATCCCAAGCAGTGAGAGACTGGAAAAGGTTTATGGAGAGAGTGCGAAGAGCGCAGAGCGCTTCCAGGCACTGGCGGAGAATTTCAAGAAAAAATATGGTCATGATGAGGCTGAATTTTTCTCTGCACCCGGAAGAACGGAGATCATCGGCAACCATACAGACCACAATGGCGGCAAGGTTATCGCAGGGAGTATTGACCTGGATACAGTCGGTGCGGCACAACCAAATAACAGCAGTGTCATTCACATCACGAGTGAGGGCTACAGCAAGGAGATCGTAGTGGACATCGCAAAACTTGACAGTGTGGCAAAAGTCAGCGGTACAGAGGCGCTTCTTGCCGGCATGATGGAGGGCGCACAGAAGTTTGGTTTCAAAGTTGGCGGTTTTGACGCATTTGTATCCACAAACGTGATTGCAGCGGCAGGTGTCAGCTCATCGGCGTCATTTGAGATGCTTGTGTGCACGATTGTCAATCACTTCTTTAACGACGGCGCAATGAGCTGTGCGGACTACGCGAAGATTGGTAAATATTCTGAGAATGTGTATTGGAATAAGGCGTCAGGTATGATGGATCAGATGGCATGCGCAGTCGGCGGACCGGTGCTCTTTGATTTTTCGAATGGAAGCCAGCCAGAGTACAAGCCGCTTTCGTTTTCCTTTGAGAAAAAGGGATACCGCCTTGTGATCGTGAACACGGGAAAGGGTCATGCAGACCTGAGTGAGGAGTATTCCGGGATTCCGAACGAGATGAAGGAGGCTGCGAAAGTTCTCGGCGTGGAGCTTTTGTGTGAGACAAACCTTGACAACCTGCTTGCCCATGTGAACGAGATACCAAATGACAGGGCAGTGCTCCGCGCAATCCATTTCTTTGAGGAGAACCGCAGAGTGGACGAGATGGCTGCTGCGATTGAGGCAGATGACATTGATGCGGTATTGAAGCTTGTCAATGAGTCGGGTACTTCTTCATGGGAGCTTTTGCAGAACTGCTATTCGTTACAGAACTGCAAGGAGCAGAAGATCACATTGACGCTCGCGCTCACAGAGCTGTTCCTAAAGGGAATCGGCGATGGGGTATGCCGCGTACACGGTGGCGGATTCGCAGGTGTGATCATGTGTCTCGTACCGCTTGCCGAGGCTGACAACTATGTGAACTATATCGGAAAATACGTAGGCGACAGCAATGTTTATCCGATGAATATCAGGGCAGTCGGAGCAGTCAGGATCTAAGACTTCTAAGCAATTGTTTATCAATGGTGGAATAAGATAAAGTGGAGTGTTCAAAAAGAACCTCCACTTTTAAGATTTTTTTAAGGTATTTTTAAGGTAATAAATGGATATGCAAATCTTATTTACATTGCTATTTTCAGGAAAGTCTTGTATAATGTTTTCGGAACATGTAAATACAAGGGGTACATAAAATGGATCAGAATGACTATTTTTACAGAGAGCGGTGATGGATATGAAAAATAAGATAAAAACAGGCAATTGGTTTTGGGTAACTTTTACGCTGGGAATACTGTTCTGTGTCATGCTTCTGGGAGGGACAAGCCTTGCGGCTGAGGATACTGACAAAAGCGGAAGTCAGGTATTTGACATTGATGCACAGCTGCTTTCGTCAGATGATATGACGTATGACATTCAATTGACGCTTGGCAATCGGGGAGATGACTGGGAGGGAACAGTGCGCGTGCAGATGGATATTTCCTATGATTCCCTCAGTTGTGCCTATGACACTGTGCTTTCCCTGCCGCAGGGCAGTACGAAGCAGTTTGTGGTCAGCATACCTGTTGGCAGTATAGAGGAGTGGGACGAGACGATGAAAGTGTCCCTTCTGGATAAAAAAGCAAACGTGATTGCGGAGAAAAGTTATAGACGCTTTTTACTAGATGGGGCAGATGCGCTTTCCATGGGGATTCTGAGCGATTCTTACCGGTCTCTTACGTATTTGGATCTGGGAGGAGAGGGAGTCTATTATGGTGGAATAGAGTTTCCTATTAATTTAATGGAGCTGAATCAGGACAATCTGTCGGGTTCCCTTGATTTTTTGACATATCTGGTAATAGATAATTATAATACCAGTATCCTGACGGACAGGGATCTGGATCACATCAGACAGTGGGTGAACGATGGAGGAATGTTGATTGTCGGTACAGGAGAATATGCGGAGAACACGCTGAGCGGGCTGGACTTTCTGGATATAGAGTGCATTCTGGTAAATGAGCCTGGAGAGAGCAGTTATGGTTATAGTGAGGATTTTGGCGCGGGCTTGGAGCAGCTTTCTCTGGCAGAACTGAAAGATACGACTGGGCGGTATTATATGGATCCAGAAAGCCTGATCATGATATCTTCATGGAGTGATGGTGCAGTGGAGTTTGTGCCCTATGCGCTGTCTGACCTGGGACAGCCGGATCAAATCGTTGAGAACTGGGAGAGCTATGTGTGGGATCTTCTGCAGAATGCAAATGGCTATGTGCGCATTTCCCAAAATTATGGAAATAAATTTAACAATGTGAGTTATGTTAGCCGCATTTTTAGAAGTTTTGGAAATGGCAGCAGCCGTCTGAACTTCGGCGGGTTGAAATTGATCGTAATCGCGTATGTGATTTTTGCGGGTCCAATCCTTTACTTGATACTGCGAGCCATGAAAAAGCGGGATTGGTACTGGGGGGCAGTTCCTGTCACAGTACTTGCGGCAATCCTTCTGGTATACTTTGCCGGAAGAGGGTTCGAGGTCGTCAATACCAGGGTGTATTCCGTGACAGTCGAAAAGCTTTCTGGCCAGAATAATGACAATGTGACATATATGCACTGTTATGATGCCGGTCACAAGGAATGGGGATTGCAGCTGGCAGAGAGATATGATTATGTGGGTCCGGTTTTTGGAAGTTATTATTACACAAGTACAGAGGATCAGTATCATTATCATGTTCGCAGAGAAGGGGACAGGATTTCTTTTGGGCTGAATCCTGACAGTGGATTTGAAGACGGTTATTTCCTGGCAGGGACATCTCAGAATATGGAGACGGGCAGTATTTCGAGTGAGCTGACAACCTCTGCACAGTGGGGGATTGCAGGAACAGTGACAAATGAGACCAGTCAGGATTTCAAGTATTTTGCGGTTATTGCCGATGATGACCTGTATGTTTACGACGGTCTTCTGGCAGGGGAAACCTGCACTCTGAAAGAGCCGGTTTATTCGTCCTGGCAAAATAGCAAAGGTCCAGCAATAAACGCCGTACTACAGTATTTTGTACGCGAGTTCGCCTATGATGAAAAGGAAAAAGATTATGATACGATCGCAGCGTTAGGAACAGGGATCTATGAAATGTATATCAGGGAGAATTATTCTGGCGGGACAATGATCATTGGTATAACAGAAGACTGGCATAAAGTGGTGGAAGACGACTGCAGCGAGACGGCTTACGGTTGTCTGTATGCTGTTCAGTGATGGGAGGGGTTCTATGCTATATATTAATAATCTGACGAAAAATTATGGCACATTTACAGCGGTCAATCATCTCTCCCTGCACATTCCGGAGGGCGATCTGTTTGGTTTCGTGGGACCAAATGGCGCGGGTAAGACAACCACAATACGCATTGTCTGCGGATTGCTCAAGGCGAGCGGTGGCTCTGTTCAGATCGGGAATACCAGTGCCCGTATGGGCAGTAAGGAAATGAAGCGGTTGATTGGTTACGTGCCGGACTTTTTTGGCGTGTACGATAATTTAAAAGTACATGAGTATATGGATTTCTATGGTTCCATGTACGGGATGCGGTCGCGCGATATTGCCAGGCTGACAGATGACCTTTTGGAGCTCGTAAACCTTTCGGACAAGAAGGAATTTTATGTGGACACGCTCTCACGCGGCATGAAGCAGCGTCTCTGCGTGGCACGGGCGCTGCTCCACAATCCGAAACTTCTGATATTGGACGAGCCAAGCTCCGGTCTGGATCCGCGGGCGCGGGTGGAGATGAAGGAGCTGTTAAAGAATCTGCATTCTATGGGAAAGACAATTGTGATCAGTTCCCACATTCTCTCGGAGCTCTCCGAAATGTGTACGAGTATTGGGATCATGAACCGCGGGCAGTTGATCATGGCAGGGCGCATTGAGGACATCATGCAGCAGGTAGCGGGCGGAAAACGTATTCATATCCAGATTGTTTCCGGCATTGAGACTGCGATGCGGATCTTGATGGAACAGGTGGGTGTGGTGGTAGAGTCGGTCAGGGAGAATGAGATTATCATCACAAACAATGGCACAGACGAACAGATGAGTGCCTTGATTGGGCAGCTGATTCAGAATCAGGTTATTCTGACGGGATTTTACAGGGAGGAAGGCAGTCTGGAATCGTTGTTTATGCAGTTGACAGGAGGTGGCGCACAGTGAAAATATGGTGGAATCCAATCGTGAAAAAAGATCTGCAGGTGACAGCGCGCAGCATGCGCCTGAGTTGGGGACTGTTTGCTTATGATGTGGTGCTTGTGATGGCTTTTCTGCTGGCGCTGGCGGTGATTCAGACAGAGGGCAGGGGATATTATAGTAATAATAATATTTACAGTTATCTGATCTACCTGTTTCCGGTGCTTGCGATTGCGCAGGTGTGTATTGTGGCACTGATTGTGCCGATCATCACAGCGTCTTCTATCTCAGGAGAGAGGGAGCGGCAGACTTTTGATATCATGTTGACAACCTGCATGTCCCCTTTTTCTATCGTACTAGGGAAAGTAGTATCTGCGGTGATTCGTATCCTCTTTTTTGTGGCGGCGGGAATGCCGATCATGGCACTTTCATTTGTGGTGGGAGGTCTTGCGTGGAGTAGTCTGCTTTACTTTGTGCTCGCTATTATCCTGTTGTCAGTGTTATCAGGCAGTATTGGCATTTTCTGTTCCTCGTTCTGCCGCAAATCCATATCGGCGGTGGTTTTGTCGTTTGCATTTTATTTTGTAATATATATTTTGACATTTGTTCCTATGATTTTGAATCTTCTGTGGACGGAAGGGGATAGGACGGGAGAGTCCATGCTGTTTCTGCTGTTCAATCCGGGTGTATTCTTTGAGGAATTTTTCATGCAGATCATGACAGGAGAGTCCATATTTGGGACGGCAGGCTCTAACTTTGACAGGAGTGAGGTCGGTTTTCTGACGTATCATCTTTCTCAGGGAAAAGCATGGATGTTTTTGTCGGTGGCGTGTATTCTGTGTTTGTCAATCTTGTTTATGATCGTGGCAGCGTGGAGGGTGAACCCTATGAATACTACAACGATACGTACATCGGGACGCAAAAAAACTAAGAAACTCTAAGAGTTTCTTAGTTTTTAGAAGAATGGCGGAGCCATTCTTGGGAGGTTCTAAATGAATCAAATTATATCATGGAGGGAGTATAATGGGGCAGAGTGAGTTTGTAAAAGTGATACAGAACTGTCGGCAGAGGTTGAATCTGGCAGATTTTATGAAAAAGCTAGTGTCTGCATTGAGTATTGGCGCGGGTGTGGGAATCCTTTTTCAGGCGGCAGCCTTTGTGATACCTCTTTACTATGTTGGTCTTTATACTGGTCTGGCGTTGATTCTCGCACTATTGGCAGCATCGGTGGCGGCATATGCGAAGCGGACAAGTATGGAGCAGACCGCCCTTGTGATGGATAGTTTTGGATTTGACGAGCGGATTGTCACTGCCTATGGGAATCTGGAAAAAGAAGGTGCGTTGGTCGCGCTTCAGCGCGCGGATGCCATGAACCAGCTTCAGGCGCATCAGGATAAAATACGGATCACGCTGCTGCCCCCATGGAAAAAGATTGGTTCCCTTATGGGGTTGTTTGTGGTGCTGGTTGTTCTGGCACTGGTGCCCTCAGAGATGAAGGAGCGTGCAAGGGAGCTGCATAGTGTCAAGGAGGAAGCAAAGGAGAAGACAGAAGAGATCCAGGAAGTTGTAGAGGCATTAGAGCAGCTGGAGCAGGAAGAAGAGCTGACGCCGGAACAGCAGGCAATGCTGCAGGAGATGGTCGAGAGTCTGCAGGTTTCCCGGTCTGAGTATCAACAAGTGTCATCCAATGAGATGATGCGGGCAGCGACAGAAAAGCTGAATTATAGATATGAAAATATGGGCAGTCAGCTGGCAAGTCTCGCACAGAGTCTGCAGAACGGAGCGACGGTATCGTCCGTCACCGCGGAATCCTTGCAGGCATTGTCAAACAAGATGCAAGAGATGAGCGGAGCGCAGCTTGCCAGGGGAAATGCAGGGCAGTCTGGCAATAACGGCGGGAACGGACAAGGCAGTCAAAACGGACAGTCCGGAAATAACGGAAATAATGGCGGCAATGGTCAAAACGGACAGAATGGCAGCGGTGGACAGAACGGACAAAATGGTCAAAACGGACAGAATGGGAATAATGGAAATGGCGGACAGAATGGGAATAATGGCAATAGTGACGGAAACGGCGAGCCTGGGGGCGGCAGGGGGACTGGCACTGCCGATACACCGCATGACTATGTCAGCATTCCAAATGATATTGCTGACAGTGGCAATCTCACAGGAAATGCGGTAGACCACGATGCTTCCGAGTATTTTCATGCCCAGAATGGTTTGAGCTGGGAGGGGACGCATATGTCCCATGAGGCAGTGATTGGAAGCTACGAGCAGAACGCCTATGAGGGAATCGCGGCGGGAAAGTATCCCAGTGGTATGGAGGAGATCATAAAGGAGTATTTCTCGAATTTTAATTAGAATACCAACAAAAGTTTATGGAGGATAGAAGGATATGAGTGAATGGGTGAACGGCGGACTGCAGGATCCTGCATACATGGCACAGAGGATTGCCGCCTGCGAGAGGGAGATTCAGAAGGGGATTATCGGGCAGCGCGAGATCATTCGTCAGGTCATGCTTGCCATGCTCACAGGAGGCAATGTGTTATTGGAAGGTATGCCAGGACTGGGCAAGACGAGACTGGTCAGTACGATCGGCAAGGTTTTTGACTTGTCATTCAAGCGGATTCAGTTTACACCAGATCTGATGCCGAGCGATGTGACGGGAACGAACATTATAATCAAGAACGAGCAGGGCAGTGCTTTTTCCTTTGAGCGAGGGCCAATCTTTGCCAATCTGATCCTAGCGGACGAGATCAACCGTGCTACGCCGAAGACACAGTCTGCGTTGCTGGAGGCGATGCAGGAACATACCGTGACAGTGGGAAATGACAGTCATGCCCTCGCGGAACCTTTTTTCGTGCTTGCCACGCAGAATCCTATTGAGAATGAAGGCACCTATCCACTACCGGAAGCGCAGCTGGATCGTTTTATGTTCAAGATCTTAGTCCATTTTCCAGGCAGGGAGGAGTTAAAGGAAATCGTCGCCCTGACAGAGGGAAACCAGGAGCCTGTGATCACGAAACAGATAGACAGCAGGGGACTGCTGGCAGCGAGGGCTTTGGTGAACCAGATTCCCATTGCCGACGCGGTGATGGATTATCTGCTGGATATCGTCATGGATACCCATGCCGGCAATCCTTATATCAAGGAGGGCGCCAGCCCGAGGGCTGCGCAGGCGCTGATCCGTGCATCAAGGGCGAAGGCTTTTCTGGAGGGACGCTTTAATGTCTCGTTTCAGGATGTGAAGGAGATGGCATTTCCTGTGCTCAGACACCGTATTATCTTGAGCTTTGACGCCATCAGTGAGGGAATCAGTGAGGATGATGTCATTAAGGAACTGCTGCATTGACAGTTCCTGGAAAATACTGGAGGAGAATGCGAAATTATGACAATGACACTGGACGCTGCATTTTTTGACAAACTTTCCCGGCTTCGGCTGGCGATGGGACACAGGGCTTCCATGAATCTGACGGGAAACCGCAAATCGACACAAAAGGGCTCCTCCACAGAGTTCTCGGATTTTCGGGAGTACATGCCCGGCGATGACATACGGCGCATTGACTGGAATGCTTACGGGCGGCTTGACAGGCTGTATGTGAAGGAGTACATGGAGGAGAAGGAAGCCGTTGTTTCTATATTGATAGATACCAGTGCTTCCATGGAGTATGGTATTAGGAAAAAGAGCGCACTCGCCTGTACGCTGGCAGCTGCTTTTGCCTACATGGGACTCAATAATATGGACCGCGTGATGCTCTATGATATGCAGCAGATGCAGCAGCCCTTTGTGGCTGGCGGAGGGAAACGTGCACTGCCAAGGCTTACGGATTGGCTGGCACAGCGCTCTTTTGACGGAAAAGTCGATGTGAGTGAAGCTGTCAGGAAACTCCCGGTGAAAGGACCAGGAGTGACTATGATCATCAGTGACTTTCTGCAGGAGTCTTTTGTGGATTCTGGTCAGGAGCAGGAGTCGGCGGGGAAGATTCTGCGCTTTTTGGAGTACAGGAGACAGCGGACGGCGTTTCTGCATGTGCTGGCGGGCGAGGAGCTTTCCGTCGGGCTTTCCACAGAACTTACGGGCACACGCAACCTGATTGATATGGAGGAAAAGAGTACTTTGCGCCTGACGCTGGACGCCGGGAGTATCCATATGTATGAGCAGGCGGTGCAGGATTTTTTGTCGAGGCTGCAAAAGGAGTGCGCGCGGAGGGGCGCGTTTTATGCGGTGTGCAGCACGGAAACAGATATTTATCAACAGATTTTTCAGGAGCTGAGAAAATTATATGATATTTGAGAGCTTATGGCCGCTTTTTTTTCTGGCAGCGGTTCCGATTATTATTATTTTATATTTGTTAAAGCCAAAGGGGACAGACTATCTGATCT
>JAIEEY010000234.1 GCA_029067205.1 Lachnospiraceae bacterium | reverse complement strand
AGAAAAATACTTTTTAATCCGATATGTAAATTATATACATAGTATTTGGGGAGATGAGATAAATTTATTACAAAGGGGCTGTTTATGTTTCGTAAAATTGAGAGAGAACTAACAACTAAGATGTGCGAAAATAAGTAAATACGAAGCAGATTCTTTTTAGAAGTAAGAAACGATAGGGGGATAAAGATGGGAAATAGTGATACGAATACCAATATATATTTTGTCGGAATTGAAAGTTTTTTAATTGCTGGTGGAATTGGATTATATAAGCATAGTCTGATTTGGGGGATTGCCGCTTTTGTGATTTTGTTAATAGTCTATGCAATACCTGTTTTGGGAGGTATTCTGTCAATCATAAGTTCGGCGGTAGAAGCATATCTCCTGTATGCAGTATTATTAAAAGTTTTAACGTTGCCTTCAGCCAGTTTCATAACCCTTTTCGTGTTTTATGTGCTTATGGTTGTACACCGAATTTTTGGAGTTATGGGCAGAGAAGAGGGTGGCTCCAGATCGTTTCGTTATTCCCTGATCATAACAGAATGTTTTGTACTCTCAACTGCAGTGTGGTATACACAGAAATCTATTCCAATTGCATGTGCAGTATTGGTTTTGCTGCTTGCTGCAGCATTTATTCCGGGGCTGCGGATTCCTGGCCTTTTGATTCTGTCCCTGGGATCAGCATTCTTAATGTGGGAAGTGACCCATGATAATATAGACATGAAATATTCTATACTGATGGCATTAATTGTTTTGATCTATACTGGTGTGAATCATGCTGCAACCTGTTTAGGGGGTAGGGAATTTGAGTATATAAATGTTAAAGATGATAAGAATCGCTATTATCAACAATCTTATTATTTAAGTACGCACAATGATTATCAGGATGTTATGAATGATGAAGGAAAACATGGAGAATATCTAATATATGAAAGTCTGAAAGATTATGAACAGTTGGGAGCAAAGTTTCTTTTTAATTGTTATCTGAATAAAGAGGATAATTCTACTACGGAAATTGATGTCATGTTAATATGTCATGGCGGCATCTTTGTTTTCGAAAGTAAAAACTATAGTGGGTGGATTTTTGGAGATGCCAATTCATTAAATTGGACACAGACTTTGCCAATAGGAGACGGACAATCTAAAAAGACACAATTTTATAATCCCGTTAAACAGAATAGAACCCACATAAAATATCTTAAAAATTTAATTGACAGCAATATACCTGTTTATTCTGTCATTGTCTTTTCAGATAAATGTACATTGAAAGATGTCAAAGTAGACTTAGTAAATACTTATGTTATTCAACATAACGAAATCAGGACGAAAGTAGATAAGATTGCAGAACACACAGGGCATAAACTGGATACGAAGCAAATATATGAACTATATAACAAATTGTATCCATTTACACAGGTAAGTCATGAAATGAAAGAAAGGCATATCGAGAATGTAAGGAAAACGATAGCAAATGTTACGGAACCTGAAACAGAGGAGGGCTTACCGTTCCTAATCTGCCCAAGATGTGGTTCCAGGTTAGTATTACGAACAGCCGGAAAGGGAGAGAATATTGGAAAGTCATTTTATGGCTGTGCGTCCTTTCCAAAATGCAAATATACAAGAGAGATTGAGCAGCCTGAAGTTACAAATAAGGAATAAATTACTTTATATGGATTGAAGATTCTTTAAAGTTTATTCAATATAACATCAATGGAAGAGGAAGGATACAATGAGGGTTCTGCCTCTGATATTGTATTGATGTTAATTATTTTTATATTCGATGTGCATACCAGCTTTTGCGTCTCCTTCTATGGTATGGCATGAGATGTAGTTTCCGGCGACATCGCCCTCTATCATATCACAGCTTACATTGTTTCCGGCAGAAGTACAGCCTTCTATGGTGTTACAGTTCACACTGTTTCCGGCAGAAACACTTCCCTCGATAATATCACAGTTTACGCTTGCACCTGCGCTGATATTTCCCTGTACGTTTTTGCAGTTGACGTTTCCGCCCGCACTCACGTTCATATTCGCATCAGGCGCTTCAATATCAGCATTTCCCCATATTTCTACATGAAGTCCTGATAGAAGGTGTGTGAATTCATCTGCAAACTGAATTTGGATTGTAGTGTCCCTGTTTTCCATACATTCTTTATCCCACTGCGTCTTGTCAAGTATTTTTCCGTTTCTGTATTGGATGATATAGAGAACATCGTCTTCGAGTTCTTGTTTCGACAGGTTCGAAACGAGGTCATTGTCCATGTTTTCGGCAACATGATTCCTGCCAGTCAGAAGATAGTCGGTCGACACGCCAAAGTACTTCGCAAGCAGCGGCAGAAAAGCGATATCGGGACAGGACTGTCCGTTCTCCCATTTGCTAACAGCCTGCATGCTCACACCGCACACATCGGCAAGTGTTTCCTGGCTGATTCCCTTGCCACCCCTAAGCTCTTTGATCATTGTAGCAATTTTTATTTCACTCATATAAAACCTCCATTTTCACACTTTCATTACTTTGTAACATGTTGTATTCCGAATGCGCATTTTGGAAAGATCCTAAACATCTGCTGAGGAAAGCATACCGCATTTTCGTGCATTTGTAAAGTGATCATTGGTTGATGTTAACTCAACTTGCGGTTGAGGTGGATTGGAGGATACCATGGACGAATAATTTCCTATACCATTATACACTGATTTATGATACAATATCCAAAAAGACAAAAATAAAATGCATTCCCAAAGCGTTGCTGATAATATTTTATCCATGATAACCATTGAAAAGCGATTTGCTGCGGGAGATAAGCTGCCAAATGAATTGGATCTTTTAGATGAGTTAAATGTAGGCCGGACAACTTTGCGTGAAGCCATACGGATATTGACCGCATATGATATATTGGAAGCTGAATCAGATGGCGCGGTTTCTTGGCTGCCAGTTTATCATTTTCACACATTCGCCGTTTATGCTGGGGACACTCCGCGCAAAGATTTGTAACCTTGACTCGAAAGAGTTGGAAGAGGCCAAATGGACAGAGCTTGAAAATGTGCGGTATTTTTATGACTTTTTTGAAAAGCACAGGGAGAATTCCAGAAATAATATAGATGGAGAAAACAGACATGCAAAAGATATTGATAGTGGAAGATGCGGAGATGAACCGCGAATTATTGAGGGAGATATTGGAGACAGATTATATCGTCGAGGCAGTGGAGAATGGAGAGCAGGCAATGCAAGTGCTGCAGGATCATCATGATGGAATAGCAGCGCTTTTATTGGATCTGCAGATGCCGAAAGCAGACGGTTTTACAGTGATCGCAAAGATGCGGGAAACCGGTTGGATGGACAGGACCCCGGTGCTTATCATCAGCGGTGAAGATTCTGTCGAAATAGAAAATAAGTGTTTTGAACTGGGCGTTTCGGACTTTATTCACAAGCCGTTTGTGGACTCGATCGTCAAAAACAGGGTCAGGAACACGATCGAATTATTTAACTGCAAAAACCAGTTGGAAAAACAGATAGAAAAGCAGTCTGAAACGCTGAAAAAACAGGAGCAGATCATCAAGATACAGGCGGAACAGATCAGCACGGCGGAAGCCTTTAACAAACTGATGATGGAGTACCGTTGCGCGATCATGGAGGTTGAGACACGGCTGAATGTGCTCAATGCAATGTTTTCGGAGGAGTATAAGAGGAATCCTTTTGAATCGATCAAGAGCAGGTTAAAGAAGCCAAAGAGCATATACAAGAAGTTGGCGAAAAAAGAGCTGCCAGTCACGATCGAGAATATCAAAGAAACGATTGCAGATGTCGCAGGGCTGCGTGTGATCTGTTCTTTTCCAGATGATATCTATCGGCTGGCGGAGCTTTTGCTCAAGCAGGATGACATCATATTATTGAAGGAAAAGGACTATATCAAGACGCCGAAATCCAACGGATACCGAAGTCTCCATTTGATTTTGAGTGTACCAGTCTTTCTTCCGAATGAGAAAAAATACATGAAAGTGGAGGTGCAGTTCCGCACGATTGCGATGGATTTCTGGGCAAGTCTGGAACATAAGTTAAAATATAAGAAAGACATAGACAGCATGGAGGAAATCGAAAAGCAGTTAAAGGTATGTGCAGATTCGATCGAAGCACTGGACTATCAGATGCAGGAAATCAGGGATAAGATTGATGCTTCGAATCATTAAAACTGAGGGATTGGGGAGAAATGCAAAAAAGAAAGGAACATTTGTTCACGGTGATTTGGATAATGGTATGTATGCTGCTGGTTTCCTGTGGGCAGCAGGAGAAAACAAATATGGAAACAGATGTAACAATCATACCAGATTTGAGCAGTGAATTGGCTGCAGAATCAGAAACAGAGAAGGTTTTATTAGATTCTCTAACAGGATATTACATCAGGGGAAAAGATTTGCCGGATGACAGGAGGATTTCTCTCGATTTTTTTATCTTCAAGGAAGGAAACCGCTGCTATGGATATATGAATATGATACGGTATGAACATATAGAAGGGCAGGAGTACCTTGAGGATTTTGAAGTCAGGCTGCTTATGGAGATCCGCGAGGAGCAGGATGTCATACAGGCTGTCTGCGTGGAGGATTTTTCAGAGCCAGATCATAAAGATCGCTTCGGTGCGTATCAGGAAGGGGACCTGCTGTTTACTTTGGATATGGATGCGGACGAGCTTCATGTCTCGTGGGAGAAGTTTAGGATTGACGCTCTGGAAGATATTAATTTTTTCCCGGATGAACACTGTCTGTCAGTCAGATTGATCAGTCAAAGAGACATTGACATATTTCTGCGTGCAAGAGGAATGGAGGGGAAGCTGCTTTTCCGGTATGATGAGGATGCATCTGGCTGGGAGGATTATCTGGAAGTTTATTATGACGAAGAAAGGGAGACTGGTGCCGGGGTGTATTGCAGTGCCGTTTCTATAGAAGATTTAGGTACAGTTCCGTATTATAGTGGGTTTGATATTGCAGACTGCAGGCATAAAAAATGGGAAGATCATCGGTTTGATGTGATACATGATGGACAAGACTTATTGGAGGTGTATGATTTCGATCGGGAGTATAATGAAAACGGACAGCTGATAAAGTTGGAAACAAGAGGCGTGATCGAAGGGTGGGCGGACAGCCCGTATGAGGACACCATAGTCCGCGTTGAATATTTCTATCGCGAAGACGGCACTTTGGAATGCAGAGAGTGTTATTATAATGACCGTGTATTTGGAACGACAGGACACTTTCAACAGTATTATTACGATGAGCAGGGGCGGTTGGACTATGTGTATTCTTATATTACGCATGGGGGATTACAGGCGTATTACATCTATGAAGGAGACTGTTTGGAACCGACTTATTATATCAGGCTGGATTTTTCTGGAGCGTGTGCTTATGCAGATTATTTTGTGAAGTATGATGGGGAATGAATTTGATATTTGTCCGTATTTAGATTGAAAACATTACATTAGTTTAGTATAATAGCAGTATTATGTGGTAAGGAGGATTTTTTATGAAGAATAATATCGTAAGAAAAACGTTTGTGGTCATGATGGCGGCAGCGATGTGTTTTACGGCTGCCTGCTCATCATCCAAAATCGCGACGAGCAGTGGGAGTGGGGTAGACACACAAAAAGAAGACACGACGGCGCGTGCTGCCGATGAGGAGAGCTCTGCTGCCGAGACAAAAAGATCTGGCAGGGCGGAGAATTCTGCTGAGTCACAGAGCTTTGCTGAGGCGCATGACGCTTTCCAGACTACACTTGCTGAGAAGAATAGTGATGATGATCCGATTCCAGATCCGCCGGAAGGGGTTTTTGACCTGGTTCACTATTCTTCCAAGGTAGGAGACTTGGCAGCATATGTGTCCAGTGATCCCGGAGATGGTGAGAAGCATCCGATGATTATCTGGGTAGTAGGCGGATGGGGAAACGGCATTGACGATTTCCCGTGGTGCTATCCTGAGTGGGACGATGACCAGACAGGTTCGGCTTTCTGGCAGGCGGGTGTGCTGACGATGTATCCGTCATTCCGCGGGGGAAATGGAAATCCCGGCAATTATGAAACACTTTTTGGCGAGGTGGATGATATTGCGTCGGCGTATGATTACGCAGCGTCCCTTTCCTATGTCGACCCTGACCGAATTTATCTGGGCGGACACAGCACCGGCGGCACCCGTGCGTTGCTCGCGGCAGAATATACAGACAAGTTTCGAGCAGTGTTTGGGTTTGGTGCGGTGGACAAGATTGAGTATCACAATAACAGCCAGTTCACGTTTGATAAAAGTATCGAGGATGAATACAAGATGCGTTCCCCGATCTACTGGCTGGACAGTGTGAAGACGCCGACCTTTTTGATCGAAGGAAGTGGGGGAAATTCTTCGAACTTAAAAAATATTGAGCGCACTTCCCAAAATGAGAATATCCATTGCTATATCATGGAGGGACAAGATCATTTCTCAGTTCTTGCACCGCTGACAAGAGTGCTTGCACAGAAAATACTGGCAGACACAGGAACGGAATGTAATATTTCTATCACACAGGAAGAGCTTGATGCGGCTATGAAACAGGAGCCTGAGATTCCACTGCCGGTTATGCAGCAGTGCACAATGGAAGACTTGGGAATAAGCTTTTCCTATCCATATCTGTGGGACATGGAGGATATCTCTGAAAACGGAGAGGTTTCGTATATGCTGGTTTCCCGATATGAGGGGGATAATATCTGGGATATGTCCATGCTGCTCTTTGATGCGTATGTGCCGGAGGAAGGTGTGGATCTGCAGATGGCAAAGGAGTCTTATACAGAGGATGGATGTGATGTCGAGGATATTACGATTGGAGGATTTCCGGCAATGAAAGTTGACGCTCAGATGGAAACTGAGAGTGGTAATGTCTTTAACACAACATTTGTTGGGATACAAAAGGATGATATATTGATTACATTTGATTATTACATTCACGAAGATTTCGGCGATGATGCCGATCCGATGTTTGACGCGATTATTGACAGTATTACATTTGCACAGTGATTCTTGGTTTGGGAATCGTGTTGTTATGGCCCTATATTTTTGGATGTTAGAGCGGTTTTTCAATACACTCTGAACAGACAAGAATATAGGGCTGTCATTTATTCCATGGAATCTTCCATGCCTTCGGTGTACCAGTCGTATGTGGGGTTCTCACCAGTTCTTTCCTTGTATTTTGCTTCCAGTGAGCCATAGAAGCACCATTCCAGCAGCTTTATAATACGACTGATGCAGTGATTGTAAGAAAGTTTGTCGGAAAGGAGGCTTTGGCGACGATGAGTGATCTCGCCAAGTTATATTACTTATATCTGTATTGAGATACTTGGCGGCACGACAAGGGGCTGCGGTGATGCAGTTCCACCCATGCTGATGACTTGTGTCGGAGTCTGTGTACTGCGCGTAGTCTGGAATTTGGCGGTAGTTCCATGCGCCCAGAGGTTTCCACGGTGGCGTTCAGTTATCCGTTGACTTGGACGACAACCTCCGTTTTATTCATTATTTACTATCTGAGGGGCAACTGGCTGAAGCGCTGTAGAGGGCTCAAGTAAAAATTCCTATATATTTTGTTGTGAAATGTAAGAGCTGCGGTTATAATGGAATCAAAAAGGCATCTGATGTAAATGCACTGCTGTCAGAGATGAAAATGGAGGTGGCAGACGATGGGAAATTATTTGAATCCCGGCAATAGTGGCTTTGCTGGAATTAGAAATGGTATCTATGTGGACAAAACAGGTATGATCAGTTTGGTCAACCAGACGATCAATACGCCGAGATGTTTGACGTGTATCAGCAGACCTCGCCGTTTTGGGAAATCCTTTGCGGCTCAGATGCTGTGTGCCTATTATGACAAGACTTGTGATTCATCGGAGCTTTTTGCGGATCTGATAATAGCTGATGATATACAGTATCGGGATTATCTGAATCAGTATGATGTGATCTATGTGGATATGGCAGGAGTGATCGGAGAAGCTTCCAGTTTGGATATCGTGCCTTATATCCAAAGGAATGTCATTCGGGAGCTGGCGGAACAGTATCCAGAACTGAAGGTTGTGGAAGGGTTTGCGGCAACATTGGCAAATGCAGTCAAAGTGGTGGGCAATAAATTTATCATGATCATTGATGAGTGGGATGCGCCGATTCGGGAGGCAAAAGATCATCCTGATCTACAGAGAAAATATCTGGTATTCCTGCGTTCTTTATTTAAAAACAGCGGAATGACGGAGAAAATATTTGCGGCAGCATACATGACAGGTATTCTGCCGATCAAGAAGGATGGTTCCCAGTCGGCGATATCAGATTTTAAAGAATTCACCATGATCAAGTCCAGGGAATTTGGAAAATATGTTGGATTTACGGAGAATGAGGTCAGGAAACTTTGTCATGACTATGGCAGAGACATTGAAAAGATGAAAGAATGGTATGATGGTTATGTGTTTCGAGATATAGAATCTGTGTATAATCCGAACTCTGTTATGGAGGCAGTCCGCAATGATGACTTTGATTCCTACTGGACGCAGACCTCTGCGGCAGAGAGTCTGATGGAATATATCAACCTGGATTTTGACGGACTGGGCAGGACAGTTGCAGAGCTGGTCGGCGGCGTGGAGGCAAAGGTGGACACGAACGGTTTTGCTAATGATCTGGTGACATTTCGGGACAGGGATGATGTGCTGACGCTGCTGATCCATCTAGGATATTTGACTTATGATGAGACATCGCAAAAAGTCCATATCCCCAATGAAGAGATTCGTCTGGAATTTACCAGATCGATACATCAGGTGAAGAGGGATGACACCATTCGGCGGGTGTGGGAGAGCGAACAGCTCATTATAGATACCGTTCATGGAAATGAAGAAGCGGTTGCGAGACAGATTGAGAAAATTCATGAGGAGGAATCGCCGCTATATTATAATAATGAACAGGCATTGCGCAGTGTGATCAAACGTGCTTATTTCAGTTACGGGGATGAATACATAATGTTTGAGGAATTACCAGCAGGAGCAGGTTATGCGGATATTGTGTATCTACCCAAGAAAGATTCTGTGCTTCCAGTATTGGTGATAGAGCTGAAATGGAATCAGTCAGCAGAGGGCGCAATCAAGCAGATTCGTGACAGGCGGTATCCAGATGCTGTCAGCGGATACGGCGGGGATATCCTTCTGGTGGGAATCAGTTATGACAGAGAAGCACCAGCAGGGGAGAGAAGGCATCGGTGCAGGATAGAGAGGTATTAAGAAAACAGAAGGATATCCAATTGTATATTACTCCGCAAAAATGTCTTCGATTTTAATACTCAGGAAGATTGTCTGGAGTGTTTCTTTATATTCGTTATATACATTTTCCGGCATATAGAAGCTTACTCCGTAAGAGTTGTTGTCAAACACAATCGCACCATCTACATAGGAAGAGGCATCTTCACCTGTGAGCTTTTTCAGATAAGATTTTCCTTTTAATCCGTTTGATGTTTTAAAATCAGTGGGGGCATCTGTATAAAACTGTTCGACATTGATGGGTCCCATCTGTCCGTAAATGCGGATCGAGGAATCTTCCTGATTGTTCACTTGAATGAGAAAACCCCAGTCGATGGAAGTCTCATCAATCGTATAACTCCAGTCCTTCGGGATCTGAAAGAAAAAGTCAGAGGTCCAGCTATCCGTTGGTTGAAATGCCTTTGCTACATCTACAACATCTACGGCAGAGCTTATTTTGGATGTCTCGTCTTTCCGGGTATCTGATGTGTCAGCAGCTGTTTTTGGAGTCTCTGGTGTGGCATTTTGAAGTGGTGATTCCGGCTCCGCTGTGGGAATCTGTTCCGGTATGTGATCCGTTGCTGTTTCGGCAGGAGTGTTGTCAACCGTTTCTGACAAGATGTCTACTTCGATCGGGTCTTCAGATGAAATTGACAAGTCCAATGCTGCCTCTGGCGCATTTTCTGCGTTCTGTTTTGTGCATCCACCGATCATCAGAGCACTTGCTGCTGTAAATAAGAGTATTGTTAAATTTTTCACTTTCATTGTAATATCCCCCTTTTGTTACATTGTAATACAGTAAATAAGAATAGCTCTATCCAGCCATATATAATCCATCAAATATATCCATAACATTTTTCTTTAATTCTACGACTTCAAAATTTTCCAAGTGTATCCATCCCTGTTGTCCTTCCTCGGTTTCCAGGAGAACCCAGTTCCAGTCGGCGGAGGTTTGCAGGAATCTCACCATCTGCGGAGCTATCGTAAACGTTTCACTAGCTCCGACAGCAGGATGAAGCGGCAGTTCGTCATAAAGTTCTACCCAGTTTCTGCTCCTGAAATCGTATACTTCCTGTGGAATATCCTCCAGTATTCCGTTTGGATCAAGCTGCCAGCGCATGGTGATCCAGTCAGTCTGTACAATGTCTCTTCGAATTGCACCTGTGATAATACCATCAGTACTGATCTCACACAGACGGATATCGTCCTCAAAACCTCCGATTTTAAGAATCTGTCCATCTTTGTATTGATAGAAGTGCGTATATGGATCAGCGCTTGGACCATCCTCATAGAGAATCAACAGGATCTCTCTGCCATCAAGACTGACTGCCCAAAGAGTATTGGCCAGATTTTCTCCGAATTCTTCCATATCTGCGTCGCCAATCTGCAGATGGTAATATGTCAGTGGTTCGTTGAAATATCGTGCATTGGCAGGGTCTTTGGAAGGCTCCAGTATGACCTGTTCTGCATTGCGATCCCCGTCCATATCAAGATAAGCGATATTTTGATTTCTGGCTCTGTTTGAGATATTAACCAGAGTGCCCGGATTTTGCAGGATGGATTGTGTCATCTCAAGACCCAGCTGTTGCTGCTGCGTTTCGGTTAGCAACGCACTGTCCTCGTCGGCATAGAGCATTTGTGTATCTATGTCATCGGGACTGTAATAGATCGTAATGAATCCTTCAGAGACATAAAAGTCTGAAATGGAAGCATTTCTGCGAACCAGTGACAGATCACCGACAGCAAGTGTCTGCAGGTCAATCCAGCGGATCGTGTCATCTGACCAGTCCAGTGCATTATCTGTGTAGGAGTGGTCTGTCAGAAAATATAATCTGTCTTCAAAAATTGTCATCTTAGGCTGCGTTCCGGCGAAGGTGTCATATACCTGATTTTCGCTGGCATCTGCGTTTATGCGGTAGATTCCGCCCCACCTCGCCTGATAAGTGACACCCTTGTCAGAAATTTCCGCATATACTTCTGTCAGGTCAGGTCCTGGTCCTTCATCGGGGGTAATTTCTGCAGGATCGATATTCGGTTCTGCAGAAAGTGATTCCTCTTGCTGTGTTTCCAGCATCGTTGTATCATTGTCTGACAGCAAAGTGCTATCCGTGTCTATGGCTGCATCGGGGGCTTGCATTACTTCTAAGGTATCTGCTATCGTGTTCTTCGGCATTGTCAGAAATACACAACAGCCTGCAATAGAAATTATGACAATCAAGACAGTCACCGTAATC
Organism: Lachnospiraceae bacterium; assembly: GCA_029067205.1. Taxonomy (GTDB): domain Bacteria; phylum Bacillota; class Clostridia; order Lachnospirales; family Lachnospiraceae; genus COE1. The sequence continues at coordinate 18,641 of JAIEEY010000234.1, read as the reverse complement.
AGTGGTTTTCTGTAAGAGAGAATCCTCTTGATTCTACCCTTGATATTATCCTCCCCGAAAGCAATTGGTGTTGGTAGTTTCCGTTTTTTATTTGTCGCAAGTGCCAACAGGGATTCGCTGTAATCTTCCTTTTGGTCCTCGCCGAGCCGCGAAAGGACTCTCTCGTCACAGGCTTTCTCCAATTCTCCCTGAAAAAGATGATACATAAACCACAAAAAGGGGTTGAACCAGTGTACGCTGATGACCAGAAAGGATACCACTTTCCAGATGTGGTCGAGATAGTGTATATGCATCCGTTCATGCAGTAGAATGTGCATTTTTTGCTGGTCTGTCAGATCGGGAATCAAATAGATCCGCGGTCTGATGATTCCTGCTACGCAGGGTGAGGAAACGGCATCTGTCTCATATACGTCCTTGTACAGCCGCATGGAAAAACGCAGTTTCAGTCTGAGCCGGATATAGGTGGCGGCAGCCCAACACCACAATAGAACCATACCAGTAAGCCATACACGCGCACCGATGGACAGAAAAGCCTCGTAGGCCGTTTTTGCAGGCTCGATCCTTCCGTTTTCACGCTCGTAATAATATGCCATTCTGTCACCAGACGCATTGGCAGATACAGGACTTCCGGCGGCAACAGCCTGCTCGTATTCCGAACTCCCCTCCAATGCGGTCTTGTAGTCCCCGCTGAATGCTCCTTCATGGTCAAGCGTGTTTTCGATCTGGGCGGGTAAATCAGAAATGGCATGAAGCTGAAGAAGGCTTACCGCGGAGGAAAAGTGAAACGGTATAAGCAGCCGCAGAGCCACCAGTCCCCAGAGTACCATGGAAATCCATCTGGGCGCCCGCGCGTAATTAATGAGTGCACAGACCAGTATCACGCCACAGCCGACGGTTCCGTAAAAGCTTAACTGCAGTACTGTTGCAAATAGGGATTCCAGTGTCATTTTGACCCCTCCTCACTTTTCTTGTCCCTTTTTTTTTCGGCTTTTGTCAATCAAGCACTGTATTTCGTCTGCTTCCTCGTCGCTCAGCGTTTTTCCTTTGGTAAAAGCGGCGATAAAAGCGGGCAAAGAGCCGCCAAAGGTTTCCGTGACAAACTGCTCGCTCTGCTTTTGGTGAAATTTCTCTTTGGGCATTAAGACAATCACAATACCACTGTCATTTTCAAAAATACCACGCTGGCAGAGACGCTTGAGCATTGTGTATGTCGTCGTGCGCTTCCAGCCAAACTGCGCTTCGCAGATTTTAACCAAATCCCCTGTGCTGATGGGAGCAGATTCCCATATGATGTCCGCAAATCGCCCTTCCATAAGGCCTAATCTGTTTTCGTCCATTGCAAATCCCCCTTTTTACTGTAATTTGTTTTGATGATGAATCAGAAACTGTCAGCAAGTGTTGTTTCATGTTATGAAATAGAATATTACTGTACAACTTCTAACAAATAAAAAACGTGTCTAATGATATTAGACAACAATAGTCTAACACTATTAGACACATAAGTCAATTCAAAATTAAAAAACAGAATACATGATACAGATTGTGCAGAATATTTCTTCGAGGAGATGTCACTTATTTTTCTATAGGTTTTTATCATTGGCAAAGCTCGATGATGACTTTATCCGCGACAAACGCCTCGTCGTCAAAGGTACCAGCTGCCTCCAAGCCATCACCAACCTTAATATAAGAGGAGGCTGCCTCCGTTTCGGTGATACTTGCTCTGCCATCCTGCTCATATTATAGCAAAGGAATCTTTAAAAAAGCTCTAAAGAGGTAGAATTTTTTTTATTAAAGCATATCTTGTGTCAAAAGGAATATTTCTTGATAGTAGAGGGTAAAATAAATGGGGACTTTAGAAAAAGTTTAGAAATATTATTAGCGCTCTCTCTTGACTGATAATATGTGGTGTTATCACAGTTTGTCTTGTATGAAGAAATGCTATATATTCAAATGTTTTCGCCATTTTCTTACAAAGCATTAAAACGGATATTTTGTCTTTAATCGTCTTTGATGAAAAATCTTGTGTCAGAAATTGTGTCAAAAATGAGCTGATACAGCTTGAAATTAAGAGCACAAAATGTTATAGTATAAACATAAAAGGAGCAACCGTCCGCAAAGCGGTTGGATCCCAGATGACTATATAAGCCTACTTGTACCGCCAAGTAACAAGGTAGGCTTATTTATTTTCGCTTGTTGTTCCTATCTATATAGGCAAGCAGTGCAATTAGGAAGTTACCGCCAAAAAACAAAAGGCTCAAAATCTCGTATGTACTCATCGCACCACCTCCCTTCTCTTTCAAGTTAGGGAGGCTTTCCACCCTGCAACACGATTGTTCCATGTGAAAAGTTTATCATATATTGCCGGAACGGGCATGATAAAACTGTAGTTTTGGGATTCTAGAAGTTTGTAGGAATGTCAGGAAAATATTCTTTAAATTTTTCATTATATAATTGTTTTAAGTTACGGAACTTATCATGTACGATTTGTCTTGGAGTATATATTAATATTAATTCATCTCGACTAACATGCGAAATTTCTTCTAATGTTTTTTCTATCTTGGTATATAATAAATTTCTATCCCATTTTATCTTATGGGTTTCAATAGATATCATTTCTAATAATTGACAACACATTTCACAGTCAGCTTTTTCATCAGTACCATAACCTTGTCCGTGAAAAATTTCTTCGAGGACATTGTCAAATACATCAATAATTCTAGCTTTTAAGGCTTTTTTTTTCAGAATAGGCATAGTTAAAATTGTCATTTCCATTTGTATTAATTGTTACAGTTGTATCGCTGCCAAACAAACCAATATCAAATAATTCTTCAATTAAAAGGCACAGTCGTTCAAAATCAGTCGTTTTTGCTAGAAGATTAATAGTACTACAGAGTTTTGGCGAGTAGGTGTCAGATGCCCTTGTGATTAAAGGTATTATATCGCCGTAAAACCAAGTTATTTTTTCGATTGTTTGTTGAGAATATTTCTTACAATCAATTCTACCTAATAAATAATCAATATCTACATCTAACAATAATGCCATACGGTCTGGTAAATCAAGTGGTGGTAATCTATCATTCTTAGTCCGAAAATAACGTTTTAGACCATTTACAGATATATTTAATTCTTTGGCTAATGCATCTTGTGTATAGCCTTTTTCTTTGCAACATTGTTTTAAACGTGTAGTAAAATTACACTTTTTCATAACACACCTCCAAATATTTTGAATATCCTTTCTTATCCTATCCGGCAAGCGGCTAGCAAAAACAGGAAATAATCTCTCATCCGTATAGACCTTTTGCAAATCCTGAAAAACTATATTCTCCGTTTGTCAGAAATATCCTGCGTAATCTGTATCACTTATTTTCCCAGAGTTCCTAATAAGCGGGATAAAGAGAAAATCATACGGAGAAATAGTATACTGTCATTCTGAGATACTTTAATAAAATATATACCTTGACAGATGAGGTATATTTGTGTATATTGTATATCAAGTTAATAAATAGGAAAATCATATACATATTTTAACCGAACGATTTTATTGATTGAGATTTCAATTAGGATATTTGCTAACAGTTCCTTAGTGGCATAGGTTTTAGAAAGGAGGAGTACTATGTCAATCACTTCGGATATTATCAGGGGGCATACGGAAGCGATCATACTTTCGAGCCTGCTTGAACAGGACAGTTACGGTTACCAGATCAACAAGGACATCATGAAAAAGACCAACAATGCCTATGAACTAAAGGAAGCGACGCTCTACTCGGCATTTCGGCGTCTGGAACAGGCGGGCTGCATCAGAACCTACTGGGGAGATGAGACAGTTGGAGCCAGGCGCCGCTATTATGCCATAACAGAGGACGGCAGGAAAGCATATCAGGGGTATAAGCAGGAGTGGCAGGAAGCCAAGGAAATCATTGATAAGTTATTAAAGTGAAATGATATTGGTCATAAATGATATGAGGAGGATGGAAGAAAATGAAAGAAAAAATTAGACAGCACTTTAATGAAATCTTTGCAGATGCGCCCAGAACACGGAAGGCGCTTGACTTAAAGCAGGAGATGATGCAGAGCGCCATAGATAAGTATGATGACATGGTGGCAGACGGATATTCCGAGGAGGACGCCTATCAGAGCGTGATTGCATCCATAGGGGACGTGACAGAGTTGTTCCCGGAGGTTGAGGAGAAAAATCTGTTCATGCTGTCAGAGAAAGACAGAAAGAAGAAGGCAATGCTGACAGCAGTTTCTGTAGGTCTTTATATTTTTGCAGGAGCAGTGTTCATTTTCTTTGGCATGATCAGTGAGATCGAGGATGCTCCATTTGAACTGACAGGACTTGGCTTAGTGTTTGCCTTGGTCATCTGCATTCCGCCTACAGTCATGCTTGTCTATGCGGCAAATATGTATCCGAACTACAGGAAAAAAGAAGAGCAGGATATGGTGGAACGGCTCAAAGAGATCAAGTACAACAGCAACAAGGAAAAAGCAGCTAGAAAGACCATCAATTCCCTGATCTGGACCGTTGCACTGGTGCTCTATTTTCTGATCAGTTTTGAGACGTTTGACTGGCACATTACATGGATCATTTTTCTGATTGCGGCATGTGTCCAGCAAATCGTGAAACTGATCTTTGAACTGAAGACAGAGGAAAAACATTTGTAAATGTGGGAGAGGGATGTAGGTATGAAGAGAGTAAAAATTGCAACGCTTGTGATGCTGTGTATCCTAACAGTCGGTCTGTGCGGGATATTTGCATATGGGATATCGGGACATGACATCTATGTGCGGGGATATGACGGCGAAGCTTATGAAAGCTACGGCAGTCCGCAGCTGGTGATGGAAAAGGAGATTCCGCTCGACGGGATTGACAAGATTTCCGTACTGTACGATATGAACAGCAATGACGTCTATATTTATGAAAGTGAAGGTGATGTCCTGACCATAAAGGAATACAGCGAACTTGATCTGAAAGAGAGGGATCTATCCACAGTAACAGTGACAGGCAGCGGGATTGAGGTCAGGGGAAAAATGAGAAATGGAAAAAGCTATCAAGTGCAGATCGGAATGTTTGGTGTCAGGTCTGCATACTGCTACACGGAAATCGGACTGCCATCATCTTACAAAGGACAGCTTACGTTCTCCACAGCCAGCGGGGATATTAAGTCCCAGATGGATATTGCACTTGAAAAAGAGTTCAAGGCGGCGACAAGCAGTGGTGATATCATCATTCCTAATATTACAGCAAAAAATGTGTCGCTGGGCTGCAGCAGTGGTGATGTGGAAGTTGATGTTATTAACACAGAGGTCAATAACGCTACAGGCGCAATCGATATCACAACAAGCAGTGGTGATATTGATGTAAATCAGCTGACAGGTAAGATGAACATCGAGAGTACCAGCGGGGAGATTACAGTCAAACAGCTGACAGGCGGGACGAGGATCAAAAGCAGCAGCGGAAACATTGAGTCTGAAGCAATTTCGGGAAATACCCAGATTGAGACAACAAGCGGCGATATCTGTGTAAAGCATATTGACGGAGCCGTTACCGCACAAGCGTCAAGCGGCCGCGTCGAGATTCAAGAGGGAAGCGGTGAGCGCACAGTCAGGACAACTTCGGGCGATATTCAGTTGAAGGGTGTGGATAGTGCATGGGAGGTTCGCTCGTCCAGCGGACAGGTGTGGATCAAAGCGCGGGAGGGCAGCGGCAGCGTTAATACGACCAGTGGCGACATCGAGCTGGAACTCGAAAAGCTCACGGGAAATCTCAGGTTTGACTGCAGCAGTGGATTGGTAAAGATCAAGATTTCCGCAGACAATGCATTTGACTTTAAGGCAGATACGACCAGTGGCGACATTCAGACCTTTTTTGACAATGACTTGAATTTTTCCAAGAGAGGAAACAGTGCAAATGGAACCTATGGAGATAATAAGAGTGGCAGCCGTATTGAGGTCAGTACGACCAGCGGAGATGTGCGGGTGACAGACTGAGGAAATGCATATAGAATATAAAAATCTTCTTTATACAGGGATAAATATGTGCTATAATCGATATCGTGGTTTATCACTTTAATTTACTATACTGCAAAACGCCAGAATTTACAGTGTTGTAACAGAGAAAGTATTTGGCTGGTGGTTTGCAGTCAGTGTCATACTGTAAATCCAATTGGTGTGCAGTATAAAATGTTATTATAGAAAGGACTAGGTATTGAGATGTACATAACATGTTTGGATTTGGAAGGTGTATTGGTTCCCGAGATTTGGATAGCGTTTGCTGAGGCGAGTGGTATTCCCGAGCTGAAAAGGACAACGCGCGACGAACCGGATTATGATAAATTGATGACATGGAGATTAGGCGTTTTGAAGGAGCATGGGCTTGGTCTGAAGGAGATCCAGGAGACAATCGCAAAGATTGATCCGATACCAGGCGCAAAGGAGTTTCTCGATGAGCTTCGCTCCTTCACGCAGGTTATTATTATCAGCGACACTTTTTCCCAGTTTGCGACTCCGTTGATGAAAAAGCTCGGCTGGCCGACAATCTTCTGCAATTCACTCGAGGTTGCCGAGAGCGGCGAGATCACTGGTTTTAAGATGCGCTGTGAGCAGTCAAAGCTCACGACCGTCAAGGCGTTACAGTCGATTGGGTATGAGACGATCGCGAGTGGTGACAGCTACAATGACCTCGGCATGATCAAGGCGAGCAAGGCAGGCTTTTTATTCAAGAGCACAGACAAGATCAAGGCAGATAACCCGGAACTTGCGGCGTATGAGACCTATGATGAGCTGATGGATGCGATCAAGAAGGCGATGATATAACCAATCCTTCCGCAGTCAGCTCATATACTTTATCACAGACCTCAGCGATATATTTGCGGTCGTGGGACACGCTGATGATTACTCCCTGGTAATCTGCGAGCATGCGCCGGATGACCGGAGTGGACAATGGCGAAAAATTGCGGCTCGGTTCGTCTAGCAGAAGTACATCACAGCCGGAAGTGTCGAGGTAGAGCAGCATGACCTTCGCTTTCTGTCCACCAGACAGTTCGCGCATCGGATGCATCATCTCATCTGCTGTAAATTTCATGCTGCCGAGATAGGTGCGCATCATCGAGATGCTTTCCTTGCTGCCGTCCGATAAAAATTCCACGGGCGTCTGTTCCATATCCAAAAGTTCCTCATAATTCTGCGGCATATAGGCAGCTTTGAGATCTGCTCTTTGCAACAGTTCCTTAGCCAGAATGCGCATGAGCGTTGTCTTGCCGCAGCCATTTTTTCCAGTGATGCAGATATGCTCTGAACCTTGTATAAAAAGGTGGATATCGCGTGAGAGAATCATGGGTTCCTGCGAGCCTTCACTTGTAGGAACAGAAAGTGTATCGAGTGTGAAATCGAGCACCACCTTTCCATTTGGGATCGATGCCTGACTGCCAAATTTGGTAAACATCGCTTCCTCATACTCTGGCATCTCGGTCATATTTTCAAATTCCTTTTCAAAGCGCGCTTCATATGCCTTTACCCGGTGCATGGTCTTTTTTAAAAGCGCTGCACCATGCGGATTCTGTCGGCTGATGGCATTTTGCTGGTGCTCTACCTTCTGCTGGATGCGTCGAAATTTCTCCTGCTGCTTGTCATATGCCCTGCGCTCATTTCCTGCCTCCTGCTCCTGTTTTTCAAACTGCAGGCTTCTGTTGGCAATATAGCTCTGATAGTCTGTATAGACTACAGTACAGCGCGGCGTGGTTTTGCGCCTGAGCTGTTCGATATGGATGATTCTGTTTGCGGTACGCTCCAAAAGGGTTTCATCATGGGAGATGTATAGTACTGGAATCTCACTGCTTTGAATAAATCTTTCCAGCCATACGAGTGTCTCGATGTCCAAATCATTTGACGGCTCATCAAGAAGAAGCATGGTCGGTTCCTCAATGAGCAGGCGAATGAGCTGTACTTTGATCTTCTCGCCGCCAGAGAGCACACCTAGAAGTTCTTCTGAATACAGACGTTCTATTGGAAAGCCGATTTTCGTACACAGCCGTGCAAGTTCATGCGGACTTTGGTCATAAAAGCGGTCTGTCGCGGTGAGATATTCGTAGATGGTGCTTTTTCGCTGGTCGTCTGTCAGTTCCTGGGGTAGATGGCCAAACCGTTCACCGGTTCGCAATATTTCGCCCTCATATTCCACATAATTCTCTGCAATGTCAGGTGCATAGATCAGCCTTAGCAGTGTGCTTTTTCCGTTTCCCTCCTCGCCGATCAGGGCGCACTTATCCCCTGGATTGATACATAGATTAAAATTTTCCAATAAAATGCGGTAATCTTTTTTGTGACGTATGGTTAAATGTTTGATCTGTAACATGAAAATCCCTCCGTTTCGCGTGTAAATAATTGTTTTCCTTTTTCAGTCTGTGAAAACACGGGGGATATTAGAATGTGTGTACTTGTTTTGTGCGGAAAATCTGTTGAACGCTTTCTGTCACATCTATGAATAGGCAGATAGAAGAGGACCTGTATCTTCAGCGCACAAGAAAAGCCTGTATATATACAGGAAGATGATGATACAACAAAACAAAATCACACAAAACAGACATTGCACGATAAGGTGCAGCTGCCTGGATCTAAAATCTCAACTTGTGTTTCCTGTTATGTTATTTCATCATCTTCCCACCGCCCTTCTTGTAAATGTTTTAGGAGCTGTAGAAAAATAACTGTTGCAGATTGCGCAGGATAGTTCTCCTACAGACCCTTACCCATTGTAATGAAAAAAAACCAGATTGTCAAGTCTATTTTTCGGAGTATTGACAATTTCATATTTCGGAGTAAAATAGTTCTAAAAAGAACTAAAATGGAGGCGCACATGATACCACTAAATCCATGGGAACATCAGAATGCAATCAAGACATTATATGCAAAATGTGTCGGTGCGGTTTGCGAGAAATATCAGATCTCAAGGATGGAGCTTGATATTCTGCTCTTTTTAGCGAATAATCCGCGCTACGATACGGCAACGGATATTGTTGAGATCCGATATCTGTCAAAGTCGCAGGTATCTGGTGCCATAAAGCTTCTGGAAGAGCGCAATTGGATTGAAAAAATTTATACTGGTGACAATCGAAAGACAGCGCATTTGAAAATATGTGAGGGAGCGTCAGCGGTCGTTGCGGATGGGAAAGGGGCACAGGAAGAATTTCTCGCAGTGATGCTGCAGGGATTTACACAGGAAGAAATTGGTCGTATGCGGGGTTATACAGACCGCGTATGGGATAATATTGACGGTTATCTGAGATCTGACTAAGAGCTATAGGAGGAAAAAATCATGTTTCAATTTATGATCTGTTTTATCGCGGGAATCGGTGCGGGGCTGGGCACAGGATTTGCAGGTATGAGCGCCGCGGCAGTCATCAGTCCGATGTTGATCACGTTTCTGGGACTTCCGGCATACGAGGCGGTCGGTATCGCGCTGGCAAGCGATATACTGGCGAGCGCAGTGAGTGCGTATACTTATGGAAAAAATAAAAACCTTGATGTCCGGAATGGTCTGGTTATGATGGTCACTGTCTTGCTCCTCACACTCTTTGGAAGCTGGACTGCGAGCATGGTTCCCAATACCACGATGGGAAGTTTCTCGGTGTTCATGACCTTGCTGCTAGGCATTAAATTTATCGTGAAACCAGTCATGACGACAAAGGAATCGATGGCGGCAGTCAGCGCGAAGAAGCGGGTAATACAGTCAATTGTCAGCGGAATGATTGTTGGCTTTATCTGTGGTTTTATCGGTGCCGGCGGTGGAATGATGATGCTGCTGATCCTGACAAGTGTCTTGGGATATGAATTGAAGACGGCGGTTGGAACAAGCGTCTTTATCATGACTTTTACGGCATTGACAGGTTCGGTCAGTCACTTTGTGATTGGCGGTATGCCGGACATCTGGTGTCTGATCTTTTGTGTGGCATCTACCTTATTGTGGGCGCGGATTGCTGCGAAGTTTGCAAACAAAGCCAGCGCCGTCACGCTGAACCGGGCGACGGGCGTGGTGCTCGCAGTATTGGGGGCGGCGATCCTTGTCGTGAACGTGACGACAAAGTAAGGAGCTGGGCAGGCAGCAATCAAGAGTGCAGCTTTCTGTACTGTTTGGGTGTGACTCCATATTTTTCTTTAAATAAGGCGTAGAAGTGTGTGCGGTTTGTGAACTTTAATCTGGCGGCTATGGCGCTGATGGATTCTTCTGTTTCTGTCAGGCACTGAGCTGCCTTTTTCAGGCAGAAAGTCATGCCGTAGTCAAAGAAACACATGTCGGTGAACTTGTTGACAATGCGGTTTAGGTAGTCTCCGCTGTAATGGAGAAACTGTTCCATCTCCGTGCGCGTCATACGGCCGTCGCTCTCCTCAAAAAGTCTGGTGATGCGTGAAAAGAGCAGAAAGTCGTTATTTGTGTCAAGCCGGATATTGGTACAATGGTATTGTGCCTGCGATGACAGATAGGATATAAAACCGCACAACAGTCCACAGATCTGATAGGTAGCGCCAAACCCGGGATAAAGGAGTGTCTGTATCATATCTTCTGCCATGGAATGCAGGTACTGCGCGGACAGGTGGTTCTGGTATGCAGGGATAAAGTCAAGGTAAGCACGCTCGCCAGGAATCTCCAGATCCGTGGTGATAAAATGATAGAGCTCACTGCCACAGATCTCTTTTTCATTTGCAAAAAAAGCGTTCTGCACAGAAGCGAACAGTTCTGTGACAAATTCGGGAGACAGACCGATGAACAGAACCCGGCATTGCGACTGATATCGTTCCATGTGGCGCAGGTTCCGGTTGATCAGGCAGCAGGAGCCTGCAGGGTAAAGGTAATCCTTTCCCTCAATCTTTTGCACGATGGTTCCCTCCAGAACGATCACAAATTCAAAAAAATCGTGAAAGTGCGGCGCGTTTTTTGTATAAGAGTAATTTTTCATGGCAAGCGATTCCTGATACAAAACCGCCTTCTCAAAGGACAGAGTGATAACATTTACGAAGTCCTCCGGCTCAGCGCCGTCACAGTATTCCAGCGTGAGCTGAAAGGGCACATTCATGTGGTAAAAGCGGCTGAATTCACTGTCTCCGTTTTGGACATTGATCGAGGAGTCGCTGCTGTCTAGGACTTTCTGCATATCTAAGGTATTGTCTACAAATCTGGTATTTTCTCCCATATAGAACCTCCATGCAGTACTTGCGCAATCGGGTGTCCTGTGCATTGACAGAGACTATTTGTGGCCCCCAATTTATCATTCCCGGATATGTTACAAATGCAAACTGTTTAAATCGCTTTCCGTTATTGCTGTATATTGGATGGATTTTTATAATGATCAATAGGTGACGGTTATACATGCCATACATGGCTATATAGTTACAATTATAGATAAACCTGTCAGGAAAGTAAAGGAGTTTATCGGGCATCTAAAAAAGTAATTTTGAAGGTTCTTTGCATTGGGAACTTGTGAAAGAGAGTTATTGGTATACAATTCTTAAGTACAGTGAAACTTCAAGAGTACATAAAAAGAAAATGGAGGGATTGATATTATGAAACGAGCGCATGTAAAATTATGGGCTTTATGCATCAGCACAAGTCTTTGTTCCGCTGCGTTGGCAGGCTGCGGGGCAAATAGTACGAAACCTGCTACTGGAACACAGGTAGAGACACAAGTGTCGACAGAGGCAGCGGGATCAGCTACAGAGACAGCAGATGCACAATCAGGCAGTCAAGAATCAGTTGGTATCTATGTGGAACCAATCAAGGGAATCTCGGACGATTTTATCCGCGGTATGGATGCGTCCTCCGTGCTTGTCGAGGAAAAAAGCGGTGTGAAGTATTACAACTTTGAGCGCGAGGAGCAGGATGTATTCCAGACACTGGCGGAGGGCGGTGTGAATTACATACGTCTGAGAGTCTGGAATGATCCTTATGATGAAAATGGAAACGGATATGGCGGCGGAAATAATGATGTTCCGACTGCAATCGAGCTTGGAAAACGCGCGACAGAATATGGAATGAAGGTATGCATTGATTTCCACTACTCTGATTTCTGGGCAGATCCCAAGAGACAGCACGCACCCAAGGCATGGCAAGGAATGAACATCGAGGAAAAATGCGATGCACTTTATGATTTTACAATAGAAAGTCTTACAGAGATCCTTGACGCTGGTGTCGATGTGGGAATGGTGCAGGTCGGAAATGAGATCAATAACGGTATGTCGGGCGAGACAAAGCTTGAGAATGTCACAGAGCTATTGCGCTCGGGCTGCCGCGCGGTGCGTGAGATATCGGAAGAATACGAAAAAGACATTCAGATTGCCATTCACTATACAAACATTACAAACAAAGCGCAGGTGGACAGCCTGGTTAAAAATCTATCAGACAATGAGATAGATTATGATGCAATCGGATTATCTTTTTATCCATTCTGGGATGGAACCATGGAAAATATGCAGCGTGTTGTTGAGCTGCTTCAGGAAAGATATGGCAAGAAGGTGTTTATCGCAGAGACTTCCTACTGCTATACTTCTGAGGACGGTGACGGCAGCGGTAACAGTCTGGTGGGTATCGATGATCTGGTTGACGGCTATCCCGCAACGGTGCAGGGGCAGGCGAATATTATCAGAGATATCTTTGCTGCGGCAAATGAAGCGGGCGCAATCGGTGTATTCTACTGGGAAGGCGTATGGCTTCCGGTAGGGGAACCGACGGCGGATAACGCTCCGATCTGGGAGGAGTTTGGCAGCGGCTGGGCAAGCAGCTATGCGTCGGATTATGATCCGGAGGATGCGGGATTATATTATGGCGGCTGCTCATGGGATAATCAGGCATTCTTTGACTTTGACGGCTATCCGCTGGAATCCCTGAATGTGTTCAAGTATTTAAAAACTGGTGCTTCTGCGCTTTTGGCGATCGATGCGGTTCCAGGTGTTGATGTGACCTTCCCTGTAGGCAGTGAGATTGCGCTTCCTGAGATGGTCGATGTGATTTACAATGACCGTTCCGCGAACAAACAGTCCGCAGTCACATGGGACGAGGCACAGATATTTGCGATTGATACAAAAGCCGGCGGGGTTTATGAGGTGACAGGTACACTAGAAAGTGGTGAGACAGTTGTAGCACATGTCGAGGTTAAGATGGACAACCTTGTGCGGAATCCGAGCTTCGAGGATTCTGATACTTCCATGTGGAAAGTGACATATGAAGGGAATACCAATCCGACGGATTATCAGGAAAAGACGGACGATGCCCATTCCGGGAATATCGCTTTTCATTTCTGGTCAGAGGACTCTGATATGGACTTTTCCATTGAACAGGAATTTACTGATCTGGAGCCGGGAACCTATCAGCTTTTTATCTATGCACAGGGCGGAGATGTGTCTGGCAGTGCTGAGATGGAGCTGTATGCGATTACCAGTGACGGGGAGCAGACAAAGTCGTTCATGGTAACGACTTACAATGACTGGAAGATTCCAACTATTCCTGATATAAAGGTTATAGATGGTAAGCTCACGATTGGTGTGCGCATGAAGTGTAATCCCAAGAGCTGGGGAACCGTGGACGACTTTACGCTGAATCGGATTGGGGACTAAGTTTATGGCAGTTTTCTGCATGGAAAATATGCCGCTGGAGTGGCGCATAGGGGTATGTATGGAAGGAAAAGATTCCCATTCGGGAAGGCAATGGACGCAGTCAGAGAGAATTTATTCGCTGTTTGGCATTCCATAATGGGTATGTGGTAAAGTTTTGCAATGTGAGTAAAGACGAAATGCTTCGGGCAAGTATCGAGTCTTTTTTGTGTATTTGATGTGTATGGAGGTTTGCAAAGGATATTAAGGAACTGGTTTTAGCTAATTTTGTTGACAATCTGGTCTACTTGTTGTAGAATATAAATGGGTTTACAGTGAGTAGAACGGAGGTTGTTTTAATGGAATACAAATTAGGTGAGATTGAAATGAAGTTTGCAGATTTGATCTGGGACAATGAACCCCTGTCGTCGGGGGAGCTTGCAAAGCTCAGCGAAAAATCACTGAACTGGAAAAAGTCCACTACATATACGATTCTGCGGAGAATATGCGACAGAGGACTATTTCGGAATGAAAATGGCGTGGTAACATCATGTGTGACGAAGATGGAATTTTTGTCGAAGCAGAGTGAGCAGTTTGTCGAGGATACCTTTCAGGGCTCGCTTCCCCGCTTTCTGACAGCATTTACAGCAGGCAGAAAGCTCTCAGATAAGGACGTGGAGGAACTCAAAAGAATCATTGAGGAAAATGGGAGGGAGTCGTGAATGGAAATCTGCAAATCCCTTTTTTCTGTGGTTCTAAATATGAGTCTGACTGGTGGGATTGTGATTGTGGCAGTCCTGCTTGTGCGGCTGTTTCTGCGGCGTGTGCCCAAGATTTTCAGTTACCTTCTGTGGGGCGTCGTACTGCTCCGGCTGTTGTGTCCGGTTTCTTTTTCATCAGTATTTTCGGTATTTCAGGTTGTTGATATATCCGTGACAGAACAGGGAATGATGCAGTATATGCCACAGCAGAATGTGCTATCTGGGATGCAGGAGGGAATACTGCCTGTACAGACATCAAAGAATATCAGCGTGGGAACAAACCAATACACTGCCCCTTATGCAGGGTTCATGGACAAAATAGAAGGAAGTGCACAATCATCGTGGGACTTTGAAATGGTCTGCAGTGTTGTCTGGATTATGGGAGTGACAGTTTTGTGGGTTTACAGTGCTGTCAGCATCATTTTCCTGAAAAGAAAACTGATCGGCGCAGTATCAGATGAAAAAAATGCGGATAAAAATATTTACCTATGCGACTACATCGGGACTGCATTTGTGATGGGAGTACTGTGTCCGCGGATTTATCTTCCGACGACGCTTACAGAAAACGAGCGCCGCTATATCCTGCTCCATGAAGAGACACATATCAGAAGATGCGACCACATCTTCCGGCTGATGGCATTTTTTGCATTGTCAATACACTGGTTCAATCCGCTTGTGTGGTGTGCCTTTTCCCTTTCGGAAAGAGATATGGAGATGTCCTGCGACGAGGCGGTAATGCGTAAGATGGGGACAGACTTGCGGGCGGCGTATTCGGCATCTTTATTGAATTTAGCAAGTGGCAAAAAGGTCTTTGCAGGTGCGCCGCTCGGTTTCGGCGAGGGCAATGTGAAGTGTCGGATTCAGAATATCATGCGGTATAAAAAGACGGCAGCATTGATCGCAGTGCCAGTATTTGCACTTGTTATTATTGTGTCTATTGCACTTGGAAGCAACCCCGCAGAAAAGGGGTTATCGGAAGATGATCCAAAAGAAAATAGTATTGAAGAAAAACATTCTGAGGTAAATGATGCCAATATACAGCAGACAGATCAAAATGGCGAAAGTGCGGCAGCAGACGCGTCCATCGCGGTTAAGCCAGCGGTAATAACAGATCAAATGGTATGTGACATAGATGGTCCTATTTTGGATTATGCAGATGAAAATGTCTTGATTTTTCACCATTATTTCGGTCTGTTTGTCTATGATATCACCCAGAGCAGACTTGACAGTTCAGTGAACCTAAGGGAGCTCGGCTGTCTGAATGCGCAGGATGAGCTGGATTGCGAGGTGTTTGTCTCGAAAGCGGGACAGGAAGTTTATCTTCACCCGGCAGATGCAGTGAATATGTATGTTTATGATGTCTCGTCAAAAAAACTTGTTCAGCAGCATTTTGACAGGGAATCTTTTGCGAATAACTCAGATTTGTTCGGACACCTGAAATTGACAGCAGGCTGCATCGATCCTGATTACACAGTATGGCGTTCCGCAGACTGCGTGACACTGACAGGCTACCGCTATCTATATCTGGAGTGCGGCAGCGGCATGGTGGAGGACCTTTACTATATCGTAGAACAGGATCGGGAGCGTGTGCAGTTTGCAAAAATTTTTGAAAATGATACAAAAGTCGGAGGGCTTTTTGATTATGCTGATTACACCGGTTATCTGGACGAGTGCATGGACTGGGATGGATATGAGCAGTTTATTCATCAGGATTATGACGGTGACGGCAAGGTGGATCGTGTTTACCGGGAAAATATTGTGGATTATGAGATGTGTACATATAGGATTGAATTTGGAAACGGGGATTTGATTCAGACGAAGGAATTTGGAATGGGGATGCCCACAGTTCGGACCTGCGACCTTAACGGTGATGGGGTGAGGGAAATTCTGATTCAGGTATATTATGGTTTTGGCACAGATCCCAATGCCTATGGCGAGACTGCACTGTTTGACAAGAAAAACGGCAGTTACGAACCGTTGATGCCACCGGAGGAATTGTGTACTTATATGGAAGGAAAGGTCCCCGGGCTGCAGGGAAGAAACGATCTCTATAATCCCAGTATTACGGTAGTCTACAGAAATTCGGAAAAGGAATTTCCAGAGTGGGCATCGATGCCGCAAGAGGTTTACCAGGAAGTCAGCACGCCCCATATCCATCTGACAGTGAAGGAACTGACAGGGGAAGCGGCGGTTGATGATGTAGTTTTCCTTGACAGTAATTTGATGTTTTATTATGGTGAAATAGAAACAGAGGAGGAACACCAGAGCGTCAGCTATGATGTTGTGATTGTGAATGATGGCAAGAAGGATTTAATTGAATTTCACTTTGAGGCTTTTAATAAATGGTCACTGGATGAAATCGTTGTGACGGCAGCTTATGAGAATGGAGAGCTTCATGTTGTGGGCAGTCGGTATGTGAGGGAATCTGACATAATCGGATTGACCACAGTTGGCAAAGAGAATGACATTACTCCGATTGCGGAGTAAAAATCGTTAGCAGCAAAAAAATTCTATTGACATCTTTTTGGTGCTATTATATGATAGGGACTAAAAATACTGTAAAAGGAGCATGTTTGAAAGAAGGTCACTTTCAAACTATTGATTGGTATGCGTGCCAAAGCACGCAGGGAGGTATAAGTATGAAAAACAAAGGAAAAATCCAATTCTCATTTAACTCGCCGGTTGTCATCTGCTTTACGGCGGTCTGTTTTTTGTCCCTGATATTGGGGTGGGTTACGAGGGGGTGGACAACAAACGCACTGTTTAGCGTGTACCGATCTTCACTGCTGTCTCCATTGACATATGTGCGGTTTTTTGGACATGTGCTTGGACATGCGAACTGGGAACATTTTATTGGAAATATCATGATGCTGCTGATTGTGGGACCGTTGCTGGAGGAAAAGTATGGTTCTTCCAATATTTTGTTTGTCATACTTGCGACAGCATTGGTAACAGGGATCGTACATTGTATATTTTTCCCACATATCCAGCTACTTGGCGCCAGCGGTGTGGTGTTTGCGTTTATATTGTTGTCTCCATTTACCAGTGTAAAGGAAGGTACAATACCAATCACATTGGTGCTTGTCGCAACGCTCTACATTGGAGGGCAGATCTACAGCGGAATTGTCACCAGTGATAATATATCACAGCTGACACACATATTAGGCGGCTGCGTGGGAGCAGGATTGGGTTATGTGATGCACAAAAATAAGATGAATCGGTATTGATATTGACGTTGCGTCAACCTTTATAATGTTTCGTAGAGGCATGGTAAAGCTGTCACTACTCAAACGATAGGGAGCGCAATGTTATGGAAGAAAAATACACCACAGGAGAGCTCGCAGAGCTGGCGAGGGTTTCCGCAAGAACGATTCGATACTATCATATGAAAGGTTTACTAAAGCCGGTCTCCTACACAGAAGGCGGATACCGCCTGTATGATAGGGAGTCGGCGCTGCAGCTGCAAAAAATAAAGCTGCTGCAGTATGCAGGACTATCGTTGAAACAGATCGATCACATGCTTGAAAGTCAGAGCGAAGATTCTATCATAGAGATACTCTGGCAGCAGAAGCTGCTGTTGGAGCAGAAAAGAAATCAGATGAATCAGGTTATCGCATCTTTGGAGGATGCGCTTTTTGCATGCAGTGGAACAGGGAGCGAGCGAGAGCGTATGGAGTCCGTGCTGGATATTCTGCATGTGAAGGACATGGAGACGCCGTTTGATTACCGGTATGGGCTTTATGAGACCTATTCCGAAAGCCAGCAGGACTGGTTTCAGTGGGTATATGACCAGCTGCAAGTCTTTTCTGGTGCCGTGATACTGGATATGGGGTGCGGGCATGGAAATCTGTGGGTCAGGAACTGGACCAGAATACCGAATGGTGTTACGATCACAGTTGTCGAAAAATTAAACTCGGCGATCGATTTTCTGGAACAGTTTTATCTGGGAAATAAAAAGTTTCTGCAAAAGAATGTGAAATTTTTGGAGCACAGGGAGTACACGGATTACGACCGTTTGATACAGTTGTGAGATGCTGTTTCACTGTCAAACGGCGCATGTATCATGGAGAAAAGGCTGGTCGATGTCGCCTTGAGACATGGATTGCCAGATTTTACAATAGACAAGTGGAAGGCATTTATGAATATCAGAAAATATTTTGATGAATTGTGTGACTGCAATATTTATACATTATTACCTATAAATGAGCAAATTTGAAATATTTACCAAATTTTATTGTCTGTATAATGGGGTTAAAACCCTCGCCTTAAGGCGAAACCTTTAGGTCAACCCCATAGCTTCAAGTT
>JAIEEY010000233.1:12096-30160 GCA_029067205.1 Lachnospiraceae bacterium | reverse complement strand
ACATTGATTATATTAGAGTTAGGAAAAAATAGCAATCCTATCGTTTTTTATGTATACTGTTGAAATTTTCTGTCGAAGGTAATATTATTGAAGATGTGTATATTTATTCACGGGCTGATTTTTCAGTCAGAGAAAAGGAGATTGTGATAATGAATTTGAATATTGTGTGTATACCTGGTGATGGGATTGGACCGGAAATCGTTGCGGAGGCAAAAAAGGTACTTGATAAGATTGCAGAAAAATATAGCCATAGCATTTCTTATAAAGATATATTAATGGGAGGCGCGTCCATTGATGCTTGTGGTGAACCGCTTACAGATGAGGCGATTGCCATAGCTAGGGCTGCGGATGCAGTGCTGATGGGTTCGATCGGCGGAAATACTTCCACCTCACCGTGGTACAAGCTGCCGCCACACTTAAGACCAGAGGCAGGACTCTTAAAGTTGAGAAAAGAATTGAATCTGTTTGCAAATTTAAGACCGGCGTATTTATATAAGGAATTGAAAGAAGCATGTCCGCTGAGAGATGACATCATTGGCAGCGGATTTGACATGATGATCATGCGTGAGCTTACAGGAGGACTTTACTTTGGCGAGCGCAGTACCAGGAAAGTAGAAGGTGTTGTCACAGCGATTGACACACTTACCTATACAGAAAAAGAGATCAGGCGCATTGCGGTGAAAGGCTTTGATATCGCGATGAAGCGCAGGAAAAAGGTGACAAGCGTTGACAAGGCAAATGTGCTGGACTCCTCCAGGCTTTGGAGAAAAGTGGTTGAGGAGGTTGCACTGGATTATCCGGAGGTCACTTTGGAGCATATGCTTGTTGATAATTGTGCAATGCAGCTTGTAAGAGACCCAAAGCAGTTTGATGTGATTTTGACTGAAAATATGTTTGGAGATATTCTTTCCGATGAGGCGAGCATGGTTACAGGTTCCATCGGTATGCTCTCATCAGCAAGTTTGAATGATACGAAATTCGGACTTTATGAGCCAAGCGGCGGATCAGCGCCGGATATTGCCGGAAAAGGCATTGCAAATCCAATCGCAACGATTCTGAGTGCTGCCATGATGCTCCGTTATTCCTTTGACCTTGACAAGGAGGCAGATGCAATCGAGGCTGCTGTCAAAAAGGTTCTTGAGGATGGATTCCGCACGATTGACATTATGCCGCAGGAGGAAAGCAGGCGTGCAAGTGTTAAGCAGGTCAATACTGCCATGATGGGCGACCTGATTGCGAACAGGGTATAAAGTATCATTATAGATGTGAATAAATTGGAGGATAGATAACAATGAGAAGTGATAATGTGAAGAAAGGAATGCAGCAGGCGCCACACAGAAGCCTGTTCAATGCATTGGGATTTACAGAGGAAGAGATGCAGAAGCCCATGGTCGGAATTGTCAGCTCCTACAATGAGATTGTTCCTGGTCATATGAATCTTGATAAGATTGTCAATGCTGTGAAGCTTGGCGTTGCAGAGGCAGGCGGCGTGCCCGTGGTATTTCCTGCGATTGCAGTCTGTGATGGTATTGCAATGGGACATATCGGCATGAAGTATTCTCTCGTCACAAGGGATTTGATCGCCGATTCCACCGAATGTATGGCTCTGGCACACCAGTTTGATGCGCTGGTCATGGTGCCAAACTGTGACAAGAATGTTCCTGGACTTTTAATGGCGGCTGCCCGCATCAATGTGCCAACTGTATTTGTGTCAGGAGGTCCGATGCTTGCAGGTCATGTGAAGGGGCAGAAGCGCAGTCTTTCGTCCATGTTTGAGGCGGTTGGTTCCTATGCAGCAGGTACAATGAGCGAGGAGGATGTATGCGAGTTTGAGAATAAGGCATGCCCGACTTGTGGTTCCTGCTCTGGTATGTACACGGCAAACTCTATGAACTGCCTGACAGAGGCGCTTGGTATGGGCTTACAGGGAAATGGCACGATTCCAGCTGTTTATTCAGAGAGGATCAAGCTTGCAAAGCATGCAGGTATGGCAGTAATGGAAATGCTTAAGAAAAATATCTGCCCGCGCGATA
This sequence comes from Lachnospiraceae bacterium, assembly GCA_029067205.1. Lineage (GTDB taxonomy): Bacteria > Bacillota > Clostridia > Lachnospirales > Lachnospiraceae > COE1. The sequence goes on along the minus strand of JAIEEY010000233.1, from coordinate 28,127 downwards.
TCATGACAAAAGAAGCGATCATCAATGCGCTCACTGTGGATATGGCACTTGGCTGTTCTACCAATTCCATGCTTCATCTGCCTGCAATTGCACATGAAATTGGGTTTGATTTTGATATTTCTTATGCAAATGAGATCAGCGCAAAGACGCCGAATCTCTGCCACCTTGCACCAGCGGGTCCTACCTACATGGAAGACCTCAACGAGGCGGGCGGTGTGTACGCAGTGATGAATGAGCTGTCAGAGCTTGGACTGCTGAATGAGGACTGCATGACAGTAACAGGAAAGACGATCGGCGAAAATATAAAAGGTGTTCCGAATAAAAATCCTGAGGTGATCAGACCGCTTGACAACCCATACAGCAAAACCGGCGGACTTGCGGTATTAAAAGGAAATCTCGCCCCAGACGGAAGCGTTGTAAAGCGCTCTGCAGTAGCGCCTGAAATGCTTGTCCATGAAGGACCAGCACGCGTATTTGAGTGCGAGGAAGATGCGATCGAGGCAATCAAGGGCGGCAGGATCGTTGCCGGAGATGTCGTGGTAATCCGCTATGAAGGTCCTAAGGGAGGACCAGGTATGCGCGAGATGCTCAATCCCACATCTGCAATCGCCGGAATGGGGCTTGGCTCTACAGTTGCGTTGATCACAGATGGACGTTTCTCCGGTGCATCGCGCGGTGCGTCGATTGGTCATGTGTCACCTGAGGCGGCCGTCGGCGGACCGATTGCACTTGTCGAGGAAGGGGATATCATCTCCATCAATATTACAGAGTGCAGTTTAAATGTCAAGGTGTCGGATGAAGAGCTGGCAAAGAGGCGCGCGGACTGGCAGCCAAGAGAGCCAAAGATTACGACAGGTTATCTTGCAAGATACCGCGAGCTTGTTACGAGCGGCAACAGGGGAGCGATCCTGGAGATACCTAGAAATTCTATGACCAAAGGAGATTTATAAGATGCAGTTGACAGGTTCACAAATTGTTATTGAATGTCTGAAAGAGCAGGGTGTCGACACAGTTTTCGGTTATCCGGGAGGCTCTATATTAAATATTTATGATGAATTGTACAAGCACAGTGATGAGATTAAGCATATCCTGACATCTCATGAACAGGGTGCATCACATGCTGCGGATGGTTATGCACGCGCGACAGGCAAAGTCGGTGTCTGCCTTGCGACAAGCGGTCCGGGGGCGACCAATCTGGTTACCGGTATCGCGACAGCATACATGGATTCCGTACCGATGGTTGCGATCACGGCAAATGTTACACTGCCCCTGCTTGGAAAGGACTCTTTTCAGGAGGTTGACATTGCGGGCGTGACCATGCCGATCACAAAACATGGATATATTGTGAAAGATGTAACAAAGCTTGCTGACACGATTAGAAAAGCGTTTAAGATTGCAAAGTCAGGCAGACCAGGACCGGTATTGGTTGACATCACAAAGGATGCTACAGCAAACAAGTGTGAATTTGTTCCTGTGAAGCCGGAGCCTCCAGTTATCACCAACTCATACACGGAAAAAGATATTGACACTGCACTTGAAATGATCAGAAACGCTAAGAAACCGTATATTTATCTGGGCGGTGGCGCGATTATTTCAAACGCTTCAAGGGAAGTCAAGGAATTTGCAGACAAGATACAGGCACCAGTGTGCGATACACTTATGGCAAAGGGCGCTTTTGACGGAAAGAGTGCGCTCTATACAGGTATGATCGGCATGCATGGTACCAAGACGTCTAATTACGGAGTCAGTCAGTGTGATTTATTGATTGCATTAGGAGCGAGATTCTCTGACCGTGTTGTCGGGAATCCTAAGAAATTTGCAGAGAACGCAAAGATTTTGCATATTGATATTGACGCTGCAGAGATTAATAAAAATATCAAAACAGATGCCTCGATTATCGGTGATTTGAAGACAATTTTGAAGGAACTCAACAGTAAGCTTGAACAGCAGAATCATGATGAGTGGATTGCACAAATTAAAGAGTTTAAGACAAAGTATCCGCTGAGGTATGAATCCGACAAGCTGACTTGCCCATACATTATCGAAGAGCTCGACAGGGTGACAGGGGGAAAAGCGATTGTTTCGACTGATGTCGGTCAGCACCAGATGTGGGCGGCGCAATATTATCAGTATACAGAACCACGCACATTCCTCTCTTCTGGAGGACTTGGCACGATGGGATATGGACTTGGTGCCTGTATTGGTGCCAAGGTAGGCATGCCTGACAAAATCTGTGTCAATATTGGCGGAGATGGCTGTTTTCGTATGAACATGAACGAGCTGGCAACTGCAAGCCGCTACAATATTCCGATCATACAGATTGTCATCAACAATCATGTGCTTGGTATGGTAAGACAGTGGCAGACGCTGTTCTATGATAAGAGATACTCACAGACTGTATTGACCGATAAGGTCGACTTTGTAAAAGTTTCTGAGGGACTTGGCTGTGAGGCGATCCGTGTCACAAAGCGTGAAGAAGTAGGACCAGCTCTTGAGAAGGCGATCTCGCTTCAGAAGCCTGTTGTGATCGAGTGCGTCATTGAGGAGGACGACAAGGTATTTCCTATGGTTCCGGCAGGAGCAGCAATCAGTGAGGCTTTTGACGCGGAGGATTTGAAACAGCGTCAGTAATATAGAATAATATTAGGTTGTATGAGAAAATTTTTGCTTGGTTTCATCAGAATCGTTTGTGTGATGGCAGTACTTGGCATTGGTGCTGTCATCGCATTAGATCAATATTATCAACATGTCTTCCCAATGTTTGTGACGATTAATGGGATCTATTGTACAGGTATGACGGTCAAAAATGTCACAGAAGTCCTGGACGATTCTTATGATTTACACAATGACAGGATGACAGTGCGCATGCTTGATGGCAAGATCCATGAGATGCCGCTTGACGAGTATGGTGTTACGATATCTTACCAGCCTGCAGTTGCTGAATGTATGGTGCGGTGTAAATCCAGACCTTTTCAATGGCTGGGAGATTGTTTGAATTACTGGCTGAATTGGAGCCCTCCTCGCATATATGTTTTTCGTGAGGAGACCGTGTATCCCACATATTACTGTGATACTGCTATTATGGCTGCAAAGCTGGAAGAGGCGGCATGGCTCAATGACAATCTGTACAGTACTGAAAAGACAGTTTCTATTGTGAGGAATGCCGCAGCAGGATATGTCCTTGTCGATGAAACAAAGGATTTACTTTTGAAGGAAGATGCTGTAGAATTAATCTGTGAAAAAATTGTTAATCATTTAACAAAAATGAATAACAATCCATTTCAGACCACTTTGATCGACCTGTCAGCTGGGGCGGACAAAGAAAGTTGTTACAGGAATGCACCATACACGGATGAGATGAAGGATACGCTTGCAAAGTGGAAGGAGATTAGCGATTTTCAGGATTTTCATATGACCTATCAGTTTGGTGACTGCGAGGAAGTGATTGACGCAAACGTTGTCGCAGACTGGATGGCACTGGATGAGGAAGGGAATATTGTGTATGATGAGAACAATATTCCGGTGCTTGACAAGACAATGATCGCAGAATATGTGGCATATTTGTCAACATCTTACAATACAGTTGGAATAGAGCGCAAATTTAAAGCAACCAGAGGCGATATCGTGACGGTGCCTGGCGGAGGCTATGGCAATGAGATTGACGAGAAGGCGGAATATGAATTTCTGTTAAATGCATTTCTTAACAAAGAGAGCGGTACACGAACCCCGCAGTATCTGTCCGAGGCGTGGGAAAAAGGGACTGATGACATTGGGGATACGTATATAGAAGTGGACATGGGCAGTCAGCACATGTATTATTATGTAGATGGCGCACTTGTGATTGATACGCCAATTGTCACTGGGAATACATCGCGAAGGTGGGGGACACCTGCCAAGGTCTGTTTCGTGTATTTCAAACAGAAAGACAGGGTGCTTCGCGGCACCAACTATGCAACACCTGTAAAGTACTGGATGGCAGTAGATGGTCATATCGGTATCCACGATGCCACATGGCGCAGGGAATTTGGAGGAGAGATTTATAAGACGAACGGCTCCCATGGCTGTATCAATACCCCTCTCGAAATCATGACAGAGCTGTATGACCTGGTGGAGCTTGGCACGCCAGTCATCATGTTTTACTGACGGAAAAAATATGCAACATTATTATTTGATTTCATATAACTATGAAGATACTGAATAGTTATAATATGATGTTGTTTATATAGATTTTATTAATGAAAAAAGAAAATCAGGAGGAGTTAGAAAATGTCTAGAGTGTATAATTTTTCAGCAGGTCCCGCAGTTTTACCTGAAGAAGTTCTTAAAGAAGCTGCAGATGAAATGTTAGATTATAGAGGAACCGGCATGTCGGTCATGGAGATGAGCCATCGCTCGAAAGCATATGATACCATTATCAAGGAAGCAGAGGCGGATTTAAGAGAGCTCATGAATATACCTGACAACTACAAGGTTTTGTTTTTGCAGGGCGGTGCAAGCCAGCAGTTTGCCATGATTCCCATGAATCTTATGAAAAACGGTGTCGCTGACTATATCGTTACGGGTCAGTGGGCTAAGAAAGCATATCAGGAGGCGTGTCTTTACGGCAAGGCAAACAAGATTGCGACCAGTGAGGATCAGACTTTTTCTTACATACCAGATTGCTCTGATCTGCCAATTTCTGAGGATGCTGATTATGTGTATATCTGTGAAAACAATACGATCTATGGTACAAAGTTCAAGACTTTGCCAAATACAAAGGGAAAGACGCTTGTGGCTGATGTATCCTCATGCTTTCTGTCAGAGCCTGTAGATGTCACAAAGTATGGTGTGATCTATGGCGGTGTACAGAAAAATATTGGACCAGCTGGTGTTGTCATTGTTATTATCAGGGAAGACCTGATTACAGATGATGTGCTCCCGGGAACACCAACGATGTTGAAATATAAAACACATGCAGACAACGACTCTTTGTATAATACACCGCCTGCATATGGGATCTATATCTGCGGCAAAGTATTTAAGTGGCTCAAGAAGATGGGCGGACTTGAGAAGATGAAGGAATACAATGAGAAAAAGGCTAAGATTCTCTATGATTTCCTCGATGAGAGCAGGCTATTCAAGGGAACGGTCAGAAAGGAAGATCGTTCTCTGATGAATGTGCCTTTCGTGACAGGCAGCGAGGAGTTGGACGCCAAGTTTGTCAAGGAGGCCAGGGAAGCTGGATTTGAGAATCTTAAGGGACATAGGACTGTAGGCGGTATGCGTGCAAGTATATACAACGCTATGCCGATTGAGGGCGTGGAGAAACTTGTGGAGTTTATGAAGAAATTTGAGGAGGCAAATGTATAATGTATCAGTATAAATGTCTTAACCCTATCTCAGATATAGGTTTATCAAGATTTACAGAGAACTACCAGACAACAGATGACATCACCAAGGCAGAGGGTGTATTGGTCAGAAGCGCGTCCATGCATGAGATGGATCTGCCTGATACGCTCCTTGCAGTTGCAAGAGCTGGGGCAGGTGTAAACAATATCCCTCTTGACAAGTGCGCAGACAAGGGGATTGTTGTATTCAACACGCCTGGTGCAAACGCAAACGGTGTCAAGGAACTTGTGATCGCAGGTATGTTGCTGGCTTCAAGAGATGTTGTCGGGGGGATTGACTGGGTAAAAGCCAACGCAGGCGTGGAAACGATTGCCAAGGATGCTGAGAAGGAGAAGAAAAATTTTGCAGGTACGGAGATTCAGGGAAAGAAGCTTGGTATCATCGGACTTGGCGCGATTGGTATCAGAGTGGCAAATGCAGCTGTAGCTCTTGGAATGGATGTCTATGGATATGATCCGTATCTGTCTGTTGATGCAGCTTTAAAACTTTCCCGTGAGGTGAAACATGTCATCAATGTCGATGATATCTATGCGGAATGTGATTTTGTGACAATCCATGTACCACTTATGGATGCCACAAAGGGAATGATTAATGCGGCTGCCATTGCGAAGATGAAGCAGGGAGTAGTAGTGCTAAACTTTGCAAGAGACCTTCTTGTCAATGAAAAGGATATGATCTCTGCGCTCGAGTCAGGAAAAGTCAGAAAATATGTTTCAGATTTTCCGAATCCGACAACAGCAGGTCAAAAGGGCTGTATCGTCATTCCTCATCTAGGTGCATCCACGGAGGAATCAGAGGACAACTGCGCAGTTATGGCAGTAGATGAACTTAAAGATTATCTTGAGAATGGAAATATCAGAAACAGTGTAAACTATCCGGCATGTGATATGGGTGTGTGCGGCAATGTCGGCAGAGTGGCGATTCTCCATAAGAATATCGCCAACATGATCACACAATTTACAGCTGCTTTTGGTGCGGCTGGGATCAATATCAGCGACATGACCAACAAGTCAAGGGGTGAGTATGCTTATACACTGATGGATATCGAGAAATCTGCTGATGACAAGATTATTGAACAGTTAAAGCGTATTGACGGTGTATTTCGAGTAAGAGTTGTGAAATAATATTAGAAGAGAGATGGTCATTAAGTAGAACAGTGTTCCTGTGGGAAAGCTGTTCTACTTTTTATGCACATGAATAGTGTATTGTAATTTAGTAGTTTAAAGTGCTGCAGTGTGCAAAAAAATGATGAATCATATTAAGTGATAGGGAGTAACGATGTTATTTGTATAAAGTGCATGAATTTCAAGCAAAAAATGCATTCTTTGTGTAACAATATATTAATACAAGGTCAAAAATTGATTCCCACAAAGTGAAAAAAATGGTTGACAATGCATAATAAATATGCAATAATCTATTCATAGAAACAACGTTACATATTTTTGAGAACATAATTCTTTTAGAAATGCACTTTAGAAGGGGTTTTTAACGTGGTTTCGTTTGTGTAAAAGTGGGATAGCCTTTTGAAAGCAAATTGGGGGAAGTTTGTATAGAAGGCGATCAAGTGTAATTGGGAATTGTGTAAAAGTTGAGACTTGTATTGGGGAATCAAGCGTAGACAGAACACAACAAAGAAAGGATATGGTATCCTTTTTTTGTTGTGTTCTGCATAATATAGTTTTCCTGGTATTCGTATGGAATATGCGGGGACAGGATATACTGTTTATGAACAAGTTTCCAAGGTCAGGGAAAAGCAATTGGCATGAATATATTGAAAGGAAATTGGACGATGTTTAAAAATTCCAAGTTTAGTATCAGCTCTACCGGACTCCATCTTCTGGCTATGGGGCTTATGCTGTGCGACCATCTGTGGGCAATGTTTTTTCCAGCGCAAGAATGGCTTACATGTGTTGGACGTGCTGCATATCCTATTTTTGCATTTATGATTGCAGAGGGGTACATGCATACACATGATCTGCGGCGCTATCTGACCCGAATGCTGATCTGTGCGTTTTTGACAGAGATTCCGTTTGATCTGATGTACGGCGGCAGTATCTTTTATCCCTATCACCAAAATGTACTTTGGACATTTCTACTAAGCTTGTTTTTGATCATATTGATCGAAAAAAGTAAATTACGCTTTCCGCCAGTCGCAGCGGTATTAGTGTCTGTTGGAAATATAGTACTATGGTATGTTTTGGGATATATAACCATGGTAGATTATTATGGGGTTGGTATCCTGACAGTATTGACATTCTATTTCTTTCGAACCCGAAGCTGGAAAAGCAGGCTGTGCCAATTTCTGTGTCTGTATTTTCTGAATGTGAAGTTGTTAGGTGGTTATTATTATGAAGTTCAAGTGTTTGGTTCTGCAGTTGAGGTTACCCAACAGGGATTTGCGCTTTTTGCTTTAATTCCAATATGGATTTATCAGGGAAGGAAAGGAATTTACAGCAAGGCATTTCAATATTTCTGCTATGCGTTTTATCCTGTTCATATGTTTCTGCTTTTTATTGCAAAGGAGTGGATATTGATGTCTTCCTTTTGATGCGGTGAAGCTGTGGCTTCAGTGTAATGTCTGTGACAACGACTCCTTCCCGCTGACCTAGAATCCACTCCACTGCGTTTGCAACATCCTCCGGAAGAAGATAAGATTCTGTCTCGTCCCCCTCTCTGAAATCCGCATTACGGTAGAGATTTGTCTGTGTCATGTCTGGGAAAATTGTTATGACTTTTACACCATATTTTCGCGCTTCGTCAAACAGGCTGTGTGAAAAACTGGCAAGTCCGGCTTTGGCAGCACCGTAGGCACATCCGTGAGGATTGGATTGCCCTGCCGTCACGGAGGAAATGTTGATCACATAGCCCGCATTTTTCTTTAAATGCCGCAAAAGCTGTTGCGTCAGGATCATAGGCGTTTCCAGATTGGTTCGTACCAGTTTCTTAATCTTATCGGGACTTAATTCCTCATGAAGTCCATAATATCCGACGCCCGCATTATTCACCAGTATACGCACCTGATGCTGCGCCGCAATCTGTCTGATACACGCACATAATCTATCAGTATCCAATACATCACAGACAATTGGATAAACGTTATCCTCTGCTTTCCATTCTACCTTTCCAAAATCTCTGCCGAAACCGAACACATCATATCCAAGTGCGCTCAGCTTTCTGCTGATTGCGTATCCTATGCCGGAAGAGGCTCCGGTTACAATTGCAGCTTCTTTCTTCACGTTTTCCATCGAAAAATCTTCTCCTTGGGAATTTTTTCCTCTAATCTCTCTGTCAAAAAACATTCCATCTGTTCCATTAGTTCATTCGGATAATGGCAGCAGCCGTCTTCTCTTTGAAAAGGAAACCAGATCACTGCGGAATCTGGCTCCTGCCTTCTCATATTCTTTAAGTAATCCTGTGAAATGCGAAACGTACCGACACTTACATCCACAATTTTTTCCATATTAATCATATAAAAGACTTGCTCCAACATTTTTTCATAATGCTGTTTCCAGTCAGGCACATAAATCATCGGATCAAAACAAAGGCGTACATGGTCTCCTGCCTGTATTAGCTCCGCCGCACAGGACAGCCTTTCTGTCAAAGAAGGGGTATGATGCTCAAATGCTTCGATCACTGTCTGCGGCGACAGCGTAAAAGCATAAATTACCCCGGAAATTGGAGTGGCATTTCGAACAAATAATTTGTTTGCACATTTTGTTCGTATCTCAATCTTTAGATTCTCATGTCTCGCTGTAAAATCACACCATTCCCGCACATACCCGATGATCTGTTCCAATGCCAGCAAATCCGTATCATAGGAGATGCACAGATACAGTGGATGATGTTCTAACATCCGCTCAATTTCTGCAAAAATATCCTCCAGATTTACGAATACTACAATGTTGGCAGAAGGATACATTCCTTTTAAATAGCAATACTCACAGTCAAATATACAATTCATCGCGCAGGAAACATAGTAAAAGTACTGGTTGCCAAAACTCTGACACACAGGTGCTCCTTCGTAGAGCAGTGTTCCCTGTCTGGCGGCAAGGATCAGTTTCTGCGCACAGTGCTGTAGCTGGTAGCTTTGTCTGTTCCGGCAGAATACATCTTTGTAGTGACTGATCTCGATAATCTCCGCAGACGGGAATTTTGCCAGGATCTTTTGTGTGCGCACATGATTCCGAACCGATTTTTCAACATAAATATGCGAAAAAAACGGGTTAAAATAATCGTCTCTTAAATTCTTCAAAACGCAGTTTTCCTTCCCTTTTATCCTTACATGGAAGCAGCTCTTTCTCATACATATCCCGTGTCACCGAAACATAATCTATTCCTGCCAGTGTTAGATATCGAATATATTGCTGCATAGAATCTCTCATTGACTTAGAGCAATGCAGATCTGCACAAAATGTTTCAATCAGTCGATCTTCCTCTTGGTGCAGGCGGTTCATGCGACACATGTTTTTTTGTGTTATATAAGAAATCTGCTCGATATGATCAAATATGCAATCCTGATATTTTTCCATTAAATGTTCAACTTGTTCCCTGGAAATTTCTTCCACAGCTCCACTATCTGACACAACTTTTAGGAAGATCATCTGATGCGGACCAAAAAAATGGATACCAGTCTGATAGACTGCTGCAGCCTCCATATCATACAGGTTTTCGGTGGGAGAGGTATTCTCTCCGTTCCATGGAAGCATTTCCGTCACAATGGTTCCTTCACAAAAATTATGGCGGTACAGGATATCTGGATAAAAAGTTTTGCCCGTTGCTTTTTCTATGATTTTATTGCATAGGAAAATTCCGTCTTTTTTTGTGGTATGTGCACAGATTCCTACATTGAGCAGCAGATCGCCCTGCGTTGGTTTATATACCGAACATATGCTGCTGACTGCTGCCGCAGCAGCGATTTCGCCCACACCGGTAATCGTGAGTCGGATGCCAGATGTCTCGTTATAAAATTCCTGAAACCAGGTACTTTCCTGATTTTTAATCAGTTTGAACTGCCTGATAAAAATATGTGCCTCACAGTATAGTGCAGTGAAAATATATACCATGCGTGTCCCCTTCTATATTGTTTGATTTGGATGAATCGCTATCCGCCATAAGAAGTAATTAATCTGTTGTGATAGTTAAATTTCAAAGCCAGATCTATAGTTAGCTTTTATTAGATATACAAACACTAAATATTGATTTGCCAACAATTATTCAATTGTGTTATTCAAAAGTTTGAGATAAAAGCTGTCACCACTATGATGAGTCAAACAAACTATTACTGTACTTAGGAACTGTAGAAAAATAACTGACACATCTTGACTTGTCTATTTCTCCGATTATGCATGTCAAAAAGCCTCGCCGTAGCCCGCTACGCCTACGTTTTTTGACATACATCCTCGAAGAAATATCCTGCGCAATCTGTATCACTTATTTTCCTACAGTTCCTTATTCAAGATGCTGTATACGGATATGCAGATTTTACAATATATTGATTATGAGAAATCAAGTTAGTTAGCACAAAAAAGTTAAATCATATACGCTATACGATCTGCAATCTTGCAAATATATTATACATTGTCATTCGTAAAATTACAATTGTTTCTATATTTCAAGTGTGGGTTCAATGTTACAGTGTGTTCACTCTCCATCAAAGTAGTGGGAATCGAGCGCCAAAATGTTGCTGTTCACATTGAAAAAACGTATAAATATGCAAAACACAGGGTGTAAACAGTAACCACCTAAAAATATGCCAATTAAGATATAACAAAAACCCATTTATAGAAATGAAAATAAATGTTATCCTAAATATGAAACTAATATTTCGAGGAATTTAACCATGAAAAGTAAAAAAGCATTTCGTGAAATGAGTATCAAAAAACAGGCAAGAAATATTATGTTTGCGGTTCTTATACTGTTTGTGGTTGTATGCGGATTGATCAGTGTATCCATAAGGCAGCTGATTTTTCGAAACGAGGATGAACATATGCAGGTTTCCTTACTGCGTCTGTATGACCAGATCAGACTTAATTATGACAAGATAGAAAATTTTTGCATCAATATCAGCGAGAATGAGGAAATTCGGGAATTTATGATGAGTGATTATTCGCAGATGTCTGACACGATTGGTGGCGCGACAGAATGTCTGACCAGACATATGATCCTGGAGCCCATGATAAAAGATATTTCACTGGTCAATAACCGAATCCACTATTCCAATATGTATAGGGCAAATGAGCTGGATGAGATCAGGTCTACGGTGAATGGAGATCCATTTTCCTGGCTTGGTTTTCGCAGCCATGGTTTTCTGGTGGATTCACAGAAACCGGATATGATGGTGTATGCCGGGGATATCATCGTAGGAACGAAAAATATAGGTACGATTGTTCTGTCCATAGATGCATCAGATTTCTTCTCGGAAAATGACAGGGAGGCCAATCAGGTGTATTTTCTTGCAGGGGAAGAGCGCGTTTTATTTACCCCTGATCAGATGGAAGAACGTGTGGAGGAAGCATATCAGACATGGATTGAAAATAGACAAAAAGAACATTTGAAGACTGGGGATTATAGCATACGCAGTTATTATCTTGAAGATATGGATTGTTATCTGATTAGTGTATTGGACATTCGAAGCACTGGGGAGGGAACAGAACGAATCCAGATACTGATATGGGAGTGTGTCTTACAGTCAGCAGTATTTTGTATTATATTTTTCCTGATGCTGACGAGGGGCATTGTCAGGCCATTGCGACAGTTTCATGACACGATTCTGCAGATCAGACAGTCAAAGCAGAGAGGACTAAAAACAGATTTAAATCTAAAGGGATGTGCCGAAATCACAGAATTAGGATATGAGTTTACTGGTATGCTTGCTGACATCGAGAAACTGAACCGGCAAATATTTCAGTCTGCAATGGATCTCTATGAGTTGAAGGTGCAGAAGCAGGAGGCAGAGCTGGCATACTTGCGTAGTCAGATTGATCCACATTTCCTGTACAATACACTGGAAGTGATACGGAAGATGGCATTGGAAAAGAACTCTCCTGAGATTGCGCAGATGGCAGTGGATATGGGAAATATATTCCGCTATAGTGCAAAGGGTGAGGATAAGGTCACACTGGAGGAGGAAATTGCAATCATCAAGTCTTATATCAGGATTCAACAGATGCGGTTTGCAGGGAAGATAGAGGTGTTTTATTTTATCTCAGAGGAAGTGCTGTGTCTGCGGGTGATGAAGATGCTGCTGCAGCCAATCGTAGAAAATTCTATTTTTCATGGATTGGAACCCAAGAATCAAAAAGGGAGCTTATATATTGGTGCAAGGCGGGAAGAGGAGACACTTGTCATAACCGTAAAGGATGACGGTGTTGGTATTGCAAAAGAAAAGCTGGATATACTGCAAAGGGAGTTGGTATCGGAGCATGCAGATACCAGAGAACACGTAGGAACACTGAATACAAATGCAAGAATCAAGCTATATTATGGAAAGGAGTATGGGGTTTTCATAGAGAGCTGCCCGGAAGATGGCACGACGGTCATACTGAAACTTCCAGCAAAAGATTCATGACTGCATTTTATTGAGGGAGGAGAATGTTATGTTTCGTGTAATGATTGCTGATGATGAAAATTCAGTAGTCGAGTCTTTGCTCTGTTCAATTCCATGGGAGGAATTGGGGCTTGAGGTGGCGGGAACCGCTTCAGACGGTACTACTGCGTTAGAGCTTGCAGAGAAAGAGGAGATCAGCATTGCAATTCTTGATATTCGTATGCCCGGGGTGAATGGGCTGGAGCTCTGCAATCAGTTGAGAAAAAGGAACGACAGGATACAATTGATTATAGCCAGCGGCTATGCTGAGTTTGCTTATGCGGAAAAGGCTATTCAGTATGGTGTGATTGGTTATTGTCTGAAACCGCTGGATTTTACGCAGGTGACTCGTATTCTGCACAAAGCAGTGCAGAATTTGCGAAAAGATAAACATATGATTGGCTGGGAGGATTTGATGGAAATTCTGGAGAGACGAGAGGAAAATGAGATCAGGGAATGCCTGTCACAGCTGGGTTTTTACCAGAAAAAATATTTTATTGCCGTGTCCAGCGGGGAGCGGAAGTTGGATGCACTCGAGGCGGCTGGAATCTCTGTGCGTCTTGGACGGGGGCAGTGGGGATATATTATGAAAACAAATCGTATAAAACAACTAGGGGATGAACTCTATCAGTTACCAGACTGGTCAGGAATTGGGTATATCCAACAGGCATTGTCGGGAGAAGTGATCTATGAGGCATTTGAGGAATGTATCGCACGTGCGTTTCAATATTTTGTAGATGGAGAGAACAAGCTCTGCTCACAGCTGGATGAGTGGAGGGCAAATCGCTGGCTGGATGGTATTCAGAAGAAAATACAAGCAGATCAGTGGGAGAGTCTGGAGAGTATGCTTGAGGAAGTTGGAAGGAAGGGCAGAGAGGATTTTACCGTCCGCAGTGCCTTGCGATTATGCAATCTGATCTTTTCACATTCCCTTTTTTGGGATGAGGAAAATGATTATTATATCTATAGTATTGAACAGCTTGTGAACACATATGGGGATTTCTCGGAAATGTTGCGGCAGCTGCAGCGCTTTTTGGATGAAAATGCATCAGAGGCAGAAAGCGAACAAAATTTTACCAATACGACTTTTATGAAGCTGATGAAATATATCAATGAAAATTACAGAGGTGAGATATCCCTGACAGGGGCAGCACAAGTATTGAATATGAATTCCAACTATGTCAGCCAGCTTTTTAAGAAGGAAACCGGAATTACATTTGTGCACTATATCACACAGAAAAGGCTTGAGGACGCAAAAGAGCTGTTGTCTACGACAAAGAAACCATTGACAGACATTGCGTTGGAGGTTGGTTTTAATGATACCTTTCACTTTATTAAGACATTTAAAAAAGTTATTGGGATGACTCCTGGGCAGTATCGAATGAGCAATTAAGGAATGAATCGGATGAAAAGATGGCTTTTGACAATAATGATAATGATCATGGCAGGATTTACAGGATGTTCGCAGGGCAAAAATGTGGAATATGCGAATAAAGATGAAGAAGCGAAGGTGGACAGGATAAAGATTACAGTTGCATTCTGGAATGCGGAGACGGCGTTGGCAGGGGATGATGTCTTAGATGCAATTGAGGAGCAGTTTGGCGTGGAGCTGGAACCGCTTGATATGACATGGAATGATTACTATCAGAAAGTGGAGCGGTGGGCAGCAACCGACAGTCTGCCGGATCTTTTTATAGGAGATTTTAGAAATTCTGTCTTGTACCCACAGTGGATACAGAATGGTCTGCTGTGTGCCATTCCAGATGATTTGTCCGCCTATCCAAATCTTGCAGAGTACATAGACGGATTGGAAGAAACGCAGATTGTACCAGTAAATGGTAAATTGTACTGTATTCCAAGGCTGACTTATCCTTCCCAGGAGTGGACCAGTATTGACAGGGTTGTCGCTTACAGGTGGGATTTGGCACAGGATGCAGGAATCACCAAAGAGCCAGAAAACTGGGATGAATTTCAAGAGATGATATTGGCGATAATCAGAGAAGATCCTGAGAAGACAGGGATTCAGGGGATGACGGTTGGAAATTCAGGTCTGCTTACTGGTTTGCTGCTTCCATATGCATCTCCGATTGCTGCATGTACCGGAAATGATTTTTACTGGAAGAAGGATATAGATAGCATTTATAAGCCTGTTTATTTTGTCGATGATATGATTTGTGCATTTCAGTTGGGGAGAGATATGTATATGTCAGGCGTAATTGAGAAGGATGTGATACAACAGACAGCCGGCAGTGCACGCGACAAATTCCTTCGGGGAGAGAATGCAGCAATCCTCTATTCCGGCGGAGCAGGTGGCGTATATGAGAATATGGGAAAGTATTGGGAAGAATTCCAGAGTAGTAATTTAGTTGAAAGTGTGAAGCTCCTGCATCTGATGCCAGATGTGAATGGTACTATAACATATCCTGTATGGGGATATGCTTGGTGCGAGTCTTATATCAGTGCGAAGGTGGATGCAGAGAAGCTGGATAAAATCCTGCAGATCTATGATTATCTATTGAGTGATGCGGGGGCTTTTTTTACAGCTTATGGACCAGAGGGGGAGTTTTATGAAATAGTGGATGGCAGGGCAGAGCTGTATGATATGGACGTGGACGTGATTGGCAGATATCCTTCCTGTGAAGTTCTATCGATACTGGTTCGCTGGGATTCCAGTCTTTATGATGAGCGATTTCCATCAACGGTTCCGATGGATTGTCTTGAGATGAATTATGAATTGCTGCAGGAAGCAAAGAGTGTAGCAATACCAGAGTGTGAACCAGAGTGCAGACGCATCATGAAAGAGGAACAGATCGACTTTTCACTTGACTTGAATAGAGATTTTTTGAGTATTATGACAGGAACAGAACCAGTGGAGAAGATGTGGGAGGAAATAAAGGGTGAATATGAGGAGAAAGGACTGCAGGATATGATCGATATCGTAAATGACAAAATGCAGACTCAATTCGAATAAAAATATACATTTTATACAGTGGGCAATCATTGACTGGTTGCTCTTTTTTTATGCACACACCGATGCAGAGGCAACATGCCACTGGAG
>JAIEEY010000233.1:0-12086 GCA_029067205.1 Lachnospiraceae bacterium | reverse complement strand
ATTTGCTTCATAGGATTCGTAAAAGTTTTTCTTTATAATATAAGAGAGCTTTTAAATAGTGTAAAAATGGAGGGATGAAAATGGGAAAAAAGAAAGGAACTACGAAAAAAGGCTGGAAGCAGGAAGTCGCGCATAACTGGCCATTATATGTGATGATATTGCCCAGCTTTGTTCTGGCAGTGATATTCTGCTATATCCCGATGGGGGGACTGGTCATGGCATTTCAGGACTATAAGCCATGGCTTGGAATCAGTGGATCACAGTTTGTCGGAATGGATCAGTTCAAGCAGATTTTTATGTTTAAGGAATCTTATCAGGCAATTATCAACACGCTGATCATTGCGGTAGCCAAGATTATATTTGGATTGATTGTGCCGATCGTGATGGCTTTGTTGTTAAATGAAGTGAAGAATGTCGGATTGAAAAAAGGAATCCAGACATTGGTCTATCTGCCGCATTTCCTGTCATGGATAACAGTTGCCGGTATGCTGCGAGATATCCTTGGATTGGACGGTATCGTAAACGCTTTTCTTCAAAAATTAGGAATGGATCCAATCTTCTTCTTGGGAGAGTCAGGGATGTTTCGGCAGATTGTTGTATTGTCAGATTTGTGGAAAGGTTTTGGCTTTGGTATGATCGTGTATCTGGCTGCAATTTCGAATATTGATCAGAGTCTTTACGAGGCAGCGGAGATGGATGGTGCAAACCGTTGGCAGCAGACACTTCACATCACGATTCCAGGCATTATGCCTATGATTATTGTCATGGCGACCCTCAGCCTTGGAAATGTACTAAATGCCGGTTTTGACCAGATATTCAACCTGTATTCACCGCTTACATACAGCACTGGTGATATTATTGATACTTATGTGTACAGACAGTCATTGGTAAATGGACAGTATAGTTTTGGTACTGCAGTAGGCCTGTTCAAATCAGGGGTAGGTTTATTATTGACTGCAATCGCATATAAACTGGCATATAAGTTTGCCGGATATAGAATCTTTTAGGAGGTGCTTGGAAGTGAGACGTGTTTCGACAAGTAGAAAAATATTTATTGTTCTAAATACAGTGTTTTTGGTATTTATGGCTTTGATCTGTGTACTTCCGCTGGTGAACCTGTTCGCGATATCGCTAAGTGGTAAGGCAGCAGCAAACAGTGGTGCAGTAACATTCTGGCCGGTAGATTTTACAACAATGGCATATCAGAAAACATTTCAGAATGCGAATTTCCTGCGGTCCATCATGATTGCTGTTGCGAGGACTATTCTCGGTACCCTTCTTAGCATGTTTGTAATTGTGACGGCTGGATATGCACTCTCCAAGGATTTTAGGGGGAGGACACCATTGATGTGGTTTTTCGTGTTTACAATGCTGTTCAGTGGAGGTTTGATTCCCTCTTATCTAGTAAATTCTGCACTGGGTCTGAAAAATAATTTCTGGGTTTATATTATTCCAGGTGCGTTCAGCTGTTATAACCTGATATTGATTATGAACTTTTTCAAATCAATACCAAAGGCATTGGAAGAGGCAGCATTGGTAGATGGAGCTAATTTTTTCCAGATTTTGTGGAAGATTTTTCTTCCTTTGTCAAAAGCGGGACTGGCAACAGTAGCACTTTTTATCATGGTTGGAAACTGGAATGAATGGTTCACAGGTATCTTATATATGTCTGACACCAAAAATTATCCACTTGCGTCATTTCTGCAAGTGATCGTGGTACAGGGAAACCAGCAGGATCTGGCACTGGATCCCACATCGGCAGCAGCGATGTCAGAGCGTACCATCAAAGCAGCTCAGGTATTTATCGGCGCACTTCCGATTTTGTTGGTTTATCCGTTCTTGCAGAAGCATTTTGCAAAAGGAATTGTTATGGGTGCGGTGAAAGAGTAAAAGTTTATTGTGATGGAATCTATTGCCCAGTTGGGTTTGAGATTAATTAATTCATTTTTAAGGAGGATTTATATGAAAAGAAGAAAAGTTGCACTTTGTCTGCTGATGAGTTCCGTGATGCTTCTCGGCGGATGTGGAAGTCAAGGTGGAGATAGTTCCGGTCAGGCTGCAGACAGTCAGGGCAATAGCGCTGCAAGTACAAATAGTGATTCCAGTGCAAATAGTGATGGTTCTGTGCTGACAATCCAGATTGCAAAGCAGCTAGATGAAAATACCGGCAGATATGGGAGTGGTGAGGATATCAACAACAATCCGATGGTAAATCTGGCAGTGGAAAAATTGGGAATTAAGATGGAAACGACATTGCTGGGCGGTGATGCTGGCAATTATGATACAAAGCTTCGCCTGGCTCTGACGGGTTCAGAAGACCTTCCAGATGTTTTTCCAGTATATGGTACACAGATGATTGCTGATATGATTGAATCAGGACGCGCAAAGGATATTACCAATGACATCGAGCAATATATGCCAGAGCGGTTAAAGGAGATTTATCAGCAATTCCCGGAAACATATTATCCGCTCACAAAAGATGGGAAAATATATGGTATTGCCTGCTGTCCGGCACTGACAGAGGGACAAGTGATGATCATCCGTCAGGACTGGCTGGACAATCTTGGATTGAAGGCACCTACAAATATGGATGAATTTGAGTCAGTGATCAAGGCGTTTACAGAGGATGATCCGGACGGTAATGGGAAAAAGGATACTTATGGCTTTACCTATTCTGGAAATGACCTTTATAATACAGGATGGGTGGCAGATCCCGTCAGCCTCTTCTCGGCAAATTCGGGAAAGTTTATTCCAGGTGCATGGCGTGAGGACGAAAACGGAAATCTGATGTATGGTTCCATCCATGAGGGAAACCGTAAGACATTGGAGCGTATGGCTCAGTGGCATGCCAACGGTTGGATTTTCCAGGAGGCAGCTGCAACAGGTGCATGGGATGCCATGAACCAGTTTACAGAGGGTAAGGCAGGAATCTTTATCGGACGTCCATGGGCGATCAATTCCGTGAGGGATGTGACGACAGTGGCACCAGACGCAGTGATTACAGCTTATCCAAACATCTGTCAGGACAATGGGGATCCTACCTATCAGGCGGCACAGGTTAATGATGGATGGCTGATGTTTAATGCAGCTTTTGAACATATGGACAAATTCTTTGAGTACTATGACTGGATTTATGATGCGGCATTTGGTACAGGTGATTTCCAGTATGGATATTTGCAAGATTATGATTATGATATCGTCAATGACGAGGTGGTATTTGATTCCGCATTGTTTGATCCCCCAGTGACAGATCCGTTTATGCCGGGCAAGTCTACTGTATTAAAGAATTCTCCGGCTCTGGATGGTATGCAGGCTTATGCGAGTGTCGCATCGGGAAAAGAACCAGGGTCGTCAGCTGAGATCAGGGCAGCCGCAGACTTTGGTGTGGTACCAGATATGGCAAACGGATATGCGCTTGCAAACGAACACAGAGATGAATTGCTTCCCAATATGTTTAATGCGGAACCTACAGCGACAATGAAGAAAAGCTGGGAGCAGCTGCAGACAATGGAAAAGCAGGTATATACCAATATTATCTATGGAAACGAATCGATTGAGGCTTTTGACAAATTTGTGGAAGACTGGAAGGCACAGGGCGGTGATCAGATTACACAAGAAGTAAATGAGTGGTATCAGACAGTAAAATAAGTTTTATACAAAAAACTGCTGCATATATAAGTGTGCAACAGTTTTTTGTGGTATAATTATCAAAATTAGCAAATTAGGAACTGTAGGGAAATAAGTGATACAGATTGCGCAGGATATTTCTTCAAGGATGTATGTCAAAAAACGTAGGCGTAGCGGGCTACGGCGAGGCTTTTTGACATGCATAATTGGAGAAATAGACAAGTCAAGATGTGTCAGTTATTTTTCTACAGTTCCTTAGAAGGGAGAATCAAGAATGCAGCAAATCATAGTAAACAAGGAAGCTTTGACAGAAGGCTCTGTTCTTCTGGCGCAGAAGGAAGGCGTATGCAGCCTGCAGCTTTCAGAGAGGGGATCAGGGATTTTACTCCCACAGATTATAAATTGCCCAGAACATTTATTGACTTTTTATGTGGAGGTGCTGGAGGAACACAGTCTTCCTATGCATTTGCTCGTATATGTCCGCAAAGAGGACGAGCCAGCGCTCGAAGTCCGGTTTGGGTTGCTGCCCAAAGTAAGAACCATGGTCTGTATCGACCTGAACTGGTTTGATGCCCGTGAACTGTTTCCAGAGGCAATGCCTGGCACTTTGAAGATTGTGTGTCATGGCAGACGGATATACAGAGAAGAGATTTCCCGCGTCGTTTTGTCTTCGCTTGCATCGTTTCATGATGTGAAAATCGATATTGAGAATATGTTTCTGACAGACGAATATCCAGACCGTGTAGAGCTTCCAGATATAAAACTGGTGGATTGTTTCGGTCAGGACAAGCGGAAGAACTGGTCTGACAAGACAATGGATTTGGAAAGTCTGAAGATGAAACTGCAAAAGCAGTATGATGATAAGGATGCAGGGTATCCTTTTGAAGAGTGGTCAGAATACGGCGGCTGGAAAAAGAAAAAGCTTCGGGAAGGAACTGGGTACTTTTCAAGTTATAAAGAAGGAGAAAAATGGTGGTTGACAGATCCACTTGGTTATGCTTATTTCAGTATGGGACCAGATTGTGTGGGTCCCGGAAGCGACTGCAGGGTAGACGGTGTGGAGCAGTGGCTGGACTGGCTTCCAGATCAACAAGACACGGAATATGGTGCAATGTTTTATGAGTCTGATCTCCGTCAGGGGCTGCGTCGCACTCCCCTCTTATTTTCTTATGCGAAGGCTAATCTGTACAAGGCTTTTGGGGAAGTATGGTATGAAAAGTGGAAAGATATGATAGGCGGACAGTTGAAAAAATACGGGATGAATACGTTGGGAAACTGGAGCGACCAGCGGCTTTTTGGGAGTATCAGCATTCCTTATGTGACCTCACTTTCAGAATTTCCGGCGACCAGACAGTGTATATTCCGCGATTTCCCGGATGTATTCAGTGAGGAGTATGCAGAACAGGCAAGGCGCTGTGCACAGGCACTGAAGGAGCGAAAGGATGACTCTTTCATGATTGGATATTTTCTGCGAAACGAACCAGCGTGGGCATTTGTGGACAATCTTATGCTTGCAGACGAGGTGTTATATAATCCTGAGAGAACAGCCTGCAAGGAGAAGTTAATCGGATTTTTAAAGGAGCGTTACCAGAGTATTGAGCAGCTAAATGCAGCATGGGAAAGCAGTTTTGACGGATTTGAGCGTTTGTATCAGCAGCAAAAAGACGTGTCAAAGCTTTCAGAGACAGCTGAGAACGACATGCGGGAATTCTCCAGACAGATGATACGTGCGTACATCGAAACGCCTGTCCGAGAGTGCAGGAAAGTGGATCCGAATCATATGATTCTGGGAATGCGGTGGGCGTGGATATCCAATCCAGACTTAGTGACAGGATGGGAAAATTTTGATGTGTTTTCCATCAACTGCTATGCTGTTGATCCCACGGAGAGCATACAAGGCATTGTGAATCTGGGAGTCGATCTTCCTGTCATGATTGGAGAATTTCATTTTGGCGCACTGGATGCGGGATTGTCCGCGACTGGACTTGAGGGCGTTGAAAGTCAAAAAGACAGAGGTACTGCGTATCGTTATTACTGCGAGAGTGTAGCAGCGCATCCTAACGGAGTGGGCTGTCACTATTTCCAATGCTATGATCAGTTTGTACTAGGGCGTTTTGACGGAGAAAATTACAATATTGGATTGTTTGATGTCTGCTCCTGCATTTATCCGGAAATGATGGAACAGATCAGAGAATGCAGCAGCAGAATCTATGATGTGGCAGACAGAAAAGAGGAGCGGAGTACACAGAAGCCTAAATCAATTCCGATGATTGCGTATTAGTTTCGAATGACAAATAGAATGCACAAAGTCAGTTTGTGACGGTTTTTCGGTAACATGAGCAAAGATATGGTGGAGAGGTTAGAAATGAAACAAATAAAAGTATTTCAAAATCAGAAATATAAAGAGCTGGGGATTTTATACGGACTGTTTTTTGAGGATCTCAATCACGCTGCGGACGGTGGGCTGTATGCGGAGATGGTGCAGAACCGTTCGTTTGAATATTGTAAGTTGGACAAGAAGGAGTACCATTCCCTGACTGCATGGGAAAAGACAGGGGCAATTAATTGGGAAGTGCGCACAGAGCATCCGATGCATGCGGAGAAGCCGCATTACCTGCATGTAGAGTCACAGCCCGGCGGCGCTGTTTGTAATACGGGATATAATACAGGATTTTTTGTGGAAGCAGGAAAAGGCTATGATTTTTCCATGTATGCAGGGGGCGTAGAGGGAAGTACTCGTGTTTGTGTGACAGTGGAGGAAGAGGGTTTTGTATGTGCAGAGGGACATCTTGAAATCAGCGGCAAAGAGTGGAAAAAATATGAATTGCAGATAAAGGCGTCACAGGCCACAACCTGTGGGCGGTTGGTGCTGACCTTTGTGGCGGGAGGAACGTGCAACCTTGATATGGTTTCCTGCTTTCCGCAGGACACCTTTCTCGGGAAAAAGGGTGGTCTGCGAAAGGATATCGCTGAGGCATTGCGGGAAATGCATCCGAAGTTCATGCGTTTTCCAGGAGGATGTCTCGTACATGATGGCAGCCTGAACGACCACGACCGCAATTCCATGTACCGCTGGAAGCGGACACTTGGGAAAGTGGAGGAGCGTCCCACATGGCGCAGCAACTGGGGGTATAACCAGTCTCTTGGTCTTGGATATTTTGAGTATTTCTGCTTCTGTGAGGAGATTGGTGCGGAGCCGGTGCCGATACTTCCAGGAGGTTTCAATCCGCACAAAGGCGTCGGTGTGCCGCTTAAAGAAATCGGGGAATGGGTGGATGACGCGTTGGATTTGATTGAGTTTGCGAATGGCAGCAGCGATACAGTCTGGGGAAAAATCAGAAAGGATCTTGGTCATGAAGCACCTTTTCACCTGAAATATATTGGAATCGGCAATGAGGAAGTCGGGGACGGATTTTTTGAGCGGTATCCATATTTTCATAAGGCAATTCGTGAAAAATATCCTGAGATTAAGATTATCAATACTGCGGGACCATTTGCATCAGGAGAAAGCTATAAGGCAGGATGGCGCTCTGCAAAAAAATACGGTTCTGACCTGATCGATGAGCATTATTATTCTGCCCCAGAATGGTTCCTTGCGAATATGCACCATTATGAAGACTATGACGAAAACGGTCCGAAGGTGTTTCTTGGCGAGTATGCATCATGGGGAAATACATACTACAACGCTCTGGTAGAGGCAGCCTATATGACACATCTGGAACGGTCGAAAGTGGTGGCGATGGCGTGCTATGCGCCCATGCTCTGCAACGTGGATTATGTGAACTGGAAACCAGATATGCTGTGGTTTAACAATCATACGATAGTGAAAACGCCCAACTATTATGTGCAGAAACTTTTTATGCAGAATCAAGGAACAGATGCAGTAACCTTTGAGATGACGAATCTGAATGAGGTTATTCCACTGGTAGATGAAAAAGGTATCACAGGAAAATTTGCGATTGCTGGAAATGACATTAAGGGAAAAATCTGGGAAGTGAAGGTGACAGATATTAACACAGGAGATGTCATGGAACTGCATGATGTTCAGATTGACAAGGATAATCTGGAAAACCTGCTCATGGATATCAAAAGCTGTCACTATAAAGTGTCCTTCCGCTTTCAGAGAACAGCAGGGAGAAAAGGACTGAAAATCTATTTCGGGGAAAAGGACGAGAAAAACCGGCTGATTTGGGAATTTGGCGGCTGGGATAATTGGGACTGCAATCTGACGTCCTGCTATGCGGGAAGAAGTTCTACCATTTCACAGAGAATTTTCCATGTGGAGGATATCGAATATTTCCTGGAGCTGGAAGTAGACGGCAGAAAGATTCAGACATGGGTGAATGGCGTTTTATATAACGATACTGTTGACCGTCTGCCTGAGCTGGAAGAACTGTATGTGACCGCCAGCGTGGACCAAAGCAGTGACAGAACGATATTGAAAGTGGTGAATCTCACTGGAGAAGAAAAAAACGTGCAATTGTCTTTGGACGGACCCGTTAAGAATAGAGTGACAGTTACCTATTTAAAAGGTTATGGACTGGACGAAACCAATTCCTTTGAAAATCCAGACAATATCACACCACAAACAGAGCGTTTTTACGTAAATGGAAATGAACTGTTGTATACATTTGCACCGCATTCTGTCACAATACTTTCTTTTGAGAATGCTTGATTTTAAATAGAGGAAGGAGAAACATATGGCAGCATATTTATTTGCACATTTTATCGGCGAGGAGAAAAACGGCGAACAGATTTATTTTTCAGTGAGTCAGGACGGGCTGCACTGGATGGACTTAAATAATGGAAATCCAGTACTTTTTTCACAGACAGGCACCTGTGGAGTGCGCGATCCGTTTCTGGTAAGACATCCGCAGACGGATACCATTTACCTGATTGCCACAGATTTGCGGATTGAGGCGGGCAGAGGTTGGAAGGATGCACAGGAAAATGGCAGCAGAAGTATTATTGTGTGGGAAACTGAGGATCTGGTTCACTGGACAAAAGAGCGGAGTTGTGAAGTGGGGATTCCTGGGGCTGGAGATGTGTGGGCGCCGGAAGCCGTGTTTGATAAGGAAAAAGAAGCTTTTCTGGTATTCTTTGCTTCCAAGGTAAAAAATGAGGGAGATACAGAAGGAAAGCATAGGATTTATGCCACATATACAAAAGATTTTCAAGTGTATTCAGAGACATTTCTCTATATGGAAAAAGAGAGCGATGTAATTGATACTACGATACTGGAAAGCAAGGGATATTATTACCGTGTGTCCAAGGATGAAACATATAAAAGGCTGATTCTGGAGAAAGCAGAATCCCTTACGGGGGAATTTGTTCCAATCAATTCCACGGTACTGGCAGATTTAATCGGGGTGGAAGGGCCAGAAGGATATCTGCTTCCTGATGGAGAGACATGGTGTCTGATCGCAGACCAGTTCATGGCAGGAAAAGGATATCTTCCGATGCTGACAGAAAATCTGTCTTCTGGTGAATTCAGAATCTTATCTCCAGAGGAGTATGATATGGGAAAGACAAAGAAGCGTCACGGCGGTATTCTGCAGATTACGGACGAGGAGTACAAAAGGCTGCTGTCGTGGTTTGACTGGGAGAATTTGTAAGTAATATAAGAAGAAATTCGATTAGTAATTCTAAATGGACACAATCTGTCTATGTCATATGGTATATTTATGAAAAAGGCGAGGAGGTCTTAAATGATAAAAAACGATAAGCCCTTTCGTATGCTTTGTATGTATGACAAGCTATCCAAAGGAAAGTACTATACAAAAGTGAGGAGGCAAATTATTTTCAGGTGAATGAAAAGAGTATCCAGCGTGATATTGAGGATATAAGGGAATATTTGGATGCACAGTTTATGCAGACTGGAAGCGCGAACAGACTTGTATACAACCATAGAAAACATGGATATCAGTTAGAGCGTTCCGAGCGGATGATGCTCTCCAATGAGGAAGTGTTGGCAGTGGCAAAGATATTGCTGGACAGTCGTGCATTCACTAGGACAGAAATGATGGATATGCTTGATCGGCTGGTGGCGTGTTGTGTCCCGCCTGAAAACTGTAAGCTGGTCAATGACTTGATCGCAAATGAAAGGTATCACTATATCGAATTACAGCATAAAAAAGTTTTCATGGATAAAATGTGGCATATCGGTATCGCAATTCACGAGACCAAAAACGTTGAAATTACATATGAAAGAACCGATCACAAGGTTGTAAACCGGAAAGTGCAGCCGCTGGCAATCATGTTTTCCGAGTTCTATTTCTATCTGGCGGCAAACATTGAGAACATTGACAGGGAAAAGGCGTTTCAAAATGCGGATGACAAGTACCCTACCATTTACCGCATAGACAGGATACGGGAATTGAAGGTGTTAGAGGAATATTTCAAGATTCCGTATAAAGACCGCTTTGAAGAAGGCGAGTACCGCAAGCGCATACAGTTTATGCAGGGCGGACGACTGCAGAGGACGGAATTCTGGTATCAAGGCGTGAGTTTGGAGGCAGTATTAGACCTCTTGCCTACGACAAGAATCTTGAAGGAAGAAGATGGAAAGTATCTGATCAGTGCAGAGACGTTTGGCAAGGGAATTGAGATGTGGCTTCGGAGTCAGGAACGAAATGATGGTTCTGCGATAAAAATGGAAAAGGAAGATCATAGACAAACTGCTAGTTGTGGAAGTTCAAAGAGGCACGAGAATATAGAGCGGCTCAAAAGGAATTAATAGAGCAAGGAAAATTCAGGGAAGCATTACAAATGGATATTGATGATATTCATGAAAAATTTGGAGATAAATATGATGACGCAATTTCAGAGATGTTAGAGTATGTTGATAAATTGGAAGCGGAGGGAAAAATAGATGGTTATAATGATAGCTATTCCTTAAAAAGAAGTAGGTGGTGTAAAATTTGGAATGGGGAGGGCAGAAGTCAGAAAGATTTTGGGAGATGCAAAGGAATTAAAAAATCTAAATTTAGTAAAAATACAACAGATGATTTTGGCTTTTGCCATGTTTTTTATAATACAAGTGATGAATGTGAGGCAATTGAAATACTTGATAACGTAGAAGTCTTTGTAGATGGAATGATGGTATTTCCTGCAAACATTGAAGATGTTAAAAGTGCTGTAGGTGAATTTCAGAAAGAAGATGAAGTATCTTTGGTTAATGTGAACAAATCAGTAGGTATTTATGCTCCGTCAGGGAAAATGGAGAGTATTCTGTTTGGAGTAAGTGGCTATTATGAATAAATACTTTTTATTGTAATTGATTCATTTCGAACGAGGTAAAGGGGGAGTATATTTCTTGGATATAAATTATTGTTGCTTTCTACAATGCTTTTCTCGTTGAGCGAACAATATTTTTATGCTATCATTGTAGTAGAAAACACACAAGGAGAAAGATATGGCTAGAAAGAAAAGACCGACAAAAACGCTTAGAAATACCTATAAGAAAAAGCAATCTAAGACATTCAAAAGTAACAGTAAGGATTCAGTAACACCTGCAAACAGGACTTACAAGGACAGTTTGTTTACAGACCTGTTTTACAGTGATGTGACAGCAGAAGAAAATCTCAGAAGCCTCTACAATGCATTACATCCGGAAGATCAGCTGACAGAACAGGATGTGATTGAGAAGAAAAGACTGGAAAATGTATTCTTCAATTCACTGCGCAATGATATAACAGGACTTTTCAAGCAAAGAGTCATTGTATTTGGAGAGCATCAGAGCACGATCAATAAAAATATTCCAGTACGACTGTTCATGTATGCTGGTCGTATTTATGAACAGCTGCTCGATGGACATAAGAAATACGAGACAGAGCTGATCCCAATTCCGACACCAGAGTTTTATGTATTTTACAATGGAAAGGCAGACTGGGATGTAAAAGAGCTGAGGTTGTCAGATGCCTTTGAGGACAGATCAAATCCCTTTAATCTGGAATTGAAGGTAACTCTTATCAATATACGGGCAGAAAGTAACAGTGATATCCTGCAAAGATGTGATATATTAAATCAGTACAGTAAGTTTGTGCAGGCATATGAAGCAAACAAGGGCAGTTCAGACCGTATGGGAGATACGATCAAGTATTGTGTGGAGCATTATATTTTAAAAGAGTATATAGAGAGGAAAGGAAAAGAGGTGCTTAGTATGTTGACGATGGATTGGGACTATGAGGAAGCATTGGAAGTAGCGCGGGAAGAAAGTGAGAAGAAAGGTGAGAAGAAGGGCGAGAAGAAGGGCGAGAAGAAAAAGGAAATAGAGTACTTAATAAGTTTTTATCAGGATGGGGATTCACTACAACGATTAGCCAGAGTTACGGGTAGGACGATTACAGAGATTCAACAGATTTTGCAAGAGAATAATGTACCTATAACACATTAATAGTTTTAACCTAATTTGTTCTAAAACAATGTGATTATATTAAGGATGAGTGTGCAAAGTCTGA
>JAIEEY010000232.1 GCA_029067205.1 Lachnospiraceae bacterium | reverse complement strand
GCACTAAACTCTGCGTCGCTTTGGCGGGCGACATCCGTTATGCGGAACTGGTGTAACATCCTTAATTCTGGTAACTTCAAGACCACACGCTTGGAGTGCACGAATCGCTGCCTCTCTTCCTGAACCAGGTCCCTTAACCATAACATCTACTGATTTCAAGCCATGTACCAAAGCTGCTTTCGTAGCTGTCTCGGCTGCCATCTGAGCAGCATATGGAGTAGATTTCTTTGAACCTCTAAATCCCAGACCGCCAGCACTTGCCCATGAGAGTGCATTTCCCTCATTATCTGTCAATGTAACAATTGTATTGTTAAATGATGACTGGATATGTGCCTGTCCCCGTTCAACGTTTTTCTTTACACGCTTTTTTGTCACTTTCTTGGTAACTTTTTTAGCCATTTTAAACTAACCTACTTTCTCATTCAACTTATTTTTCGCTACTTTTTCTTGTTTGCCACTGTTCGCAAAGCGAACCTTTCAGGTTTTACTTCTTCTTATTCGCTACGGTTCGCTTGGGACCTTTTCTTGTTCTGGCATTTGTCTTTGTCTTCTGACCACGGACAGGAAGTCCCTTTCTATGACGGATACCACGATAGCATCCAATCTCCTGCAGTCTCTTAATGTTCAAAGCAATCTCACGTCTGAGATCACCCTCAACCATATACTCCTCATCAATGATCGCACTAATCTTCCTAACGTCATCATCTGTTAAATCCCTGACACGGACATCAGGATTTACTCCTGCCTTCTCAAGGATCTTGTTTGAACTTACTCTACCAATACCATAAATATAAGTAAGTCCGATTTCTACACGTTTTTCCCTTGGTAAGTCAACACCAGCAATACGAGCCATGTTAAATTCCTCCATTTTGCTTCGTGATCAGATTGATACTCCTAATCACTTATTAATAGTAAACTAATTGATTGGGGTAATACTACCCGACCGGATATCAATCCGGTTTGTCCGATACTAATCGGGGCAGAATTGTCTTGTGATTTTCTGCCACTCCAATGAACACACAATTCATTGAAGTCCCTTATGCGAAAAATTTCGCGAAACGTTTCTCGGTATCAAGAAGTAAACACACAACAGACAAAATCTGTTATATATTTATAAGCACATATTCTCTTTGACAGAATCAAATATATGCCTCAGCCGCTCTTTTTACACAAACTCCCATCCGCCCGCTTTGACGGGCACTGAAATTAACCCTGTCTCTGCTTGTGTTTCGGATTTTCACAGATAATTCTGATCTTTCCTTTTCTCTTGATAACTTTGCATTTCTCGCAAATAGGTTTTACTGATGATCTAACTTTCATGTTAAACCCTCCTTTCAAAAAGACCGTTTTACATTATATCATGCAGTCCGGGCAAATGCAAGCCCTATATGAAAATATTTTCCAAAAATTGAATAAAAAGAAAATATTCCAACCAGATTTATTTATCTCTCCATATGATTCGTCCCTTGGATAAATCATACGGCGATAATTCTAATGTCACTTTATCTCCTGGAAGAATACGGATAAAGTTCTGTCTTAACTTTCCACTGATGTGGGCGAGCACCCTATGACCGTTCTCCAGCTCCACCTGAAACATTGTGTTAGGAAGCTTCTCCACTACAGTTCCTTCTATTTCAATTACATCGGACTTTGACATTATTTTACCTCCTTAATGCCTTTCAAATATAACTTAATGAAATGTTTGATCTCCTCATTTGTCACAGACGAGATATCAATCCTTTGGTTCTCCTTTTTGATGATCTGTATATGTCTCTTATTTTTTTTCTTAGGTCTGTCTAGTTTACGAACTTCTCCGTCTGCAACATATACATAATCCCTTGTTTCTTCTATAATAAGATACAGTTCACCCTTATCATGACCTGCCAGCGAATAAGCTAAAAAACCAATCATTCTTACCCTCTCCTGTTATTTATTATATAAGAGTAAGAATCTCAGGCTCACCGTCAGTAATCAGGATTGTATTCTCATAATGTGCAGATAAAGAGCCATCCTCCGTGACAACTGTCCAACTGTCATCCAGCCACTCAACATCTCCTCCTCCCATGTTAATCATGGGCTCTATGGCAAGCGTCATGCCCGCCCGAAGCTTCATTCCTCTCTTTTTCTGCCTGAAATTGGGAACCTCTGGATCCTCGTGAAGCGAGGTTCCAATTCCATGCCCAACCAAATCCCGGACGATACCATATCCAAACTGTGACACATAATTGTCGATCGTATTTGATATATCGTGAAGGTGATTGCCCGCTGTAGCTCTCTTTACTCCCTCAAAAAAAGATTTTTTTGTCTCGTCTATCAATTTCTGTGCTTCCGGACTAATCCGTCCCACACCGTGCGTTCTGGCCGCGTCGGAATGATAGCCCTTATAAATAAGTCCGCAGTCAAGACTCACAATATCGCCTTCCTGCAATATCCTGTCTGCCCGGGGTATCCCATGCACCACTTCGTCATTCACTGACACACAGATTGATGCCGGATAACCATTATAATGAAGAAAATTAGGAATACCTCCCATCCCCCTGATCAATTTTTCTCCCAGCTGATCAATATATAGTGTAGATATCCCTGGCTCTATTGCTTGCCCAAGTTCCTCATGCACTTTCGCCAAGAGCCTGCATGACTTCCGCATTAGATCAATCTCACGCTCTGACTTTATTGTAACGGCCATTCTCTATTCCTCCGCCCGATCCCATCTCTCATTACGACAGTATATTGACAATTGCCGCAAATACATCTTTCATATCCACTGTTCCATCAACGGATTTCAGCACACCCTTTGCCTCATAAAAATCGATCAGCGGCTGCGTCTGCTTATGATATACATCCAGGCGATTCTTCACTGTCTCTGGCTTATCGTCATCTCTCAGGATCAGCTCTGAATTACAGGTATCACAGAAGCCCTCTTTCTTGGGTGGAATGTGAACAATGTGATAAGTCGCACCACAGTTCACACACGCACGTCTTCCTGACATTCTGTTAATAATGTTCTCGTCTGGCACATCGACATTGATCGCATAATCAATCTTGTCGCCAAGTTCCGTAAGTGCCTTGTCAAGAACTTCTGCCTGAGGGATTGTTCTAGGAAAACCATCCAATACATACCCATTCTTGCAGTCATCCTGTGCTACTCTGTCAAGCAAAATCTTAACTGTAAGTTCATCTGGCACCAACAAGCCCTGGTCCATGTACTTCTTTGCTTCCATGCCAAGCTCTGTACCATTCTTAATGTTTGCCCTGAAGATATCACCTGTAGAAATATGGGGAATTGCAAATTTCTCTGCAATCATTTTCGCCTGTGTACCCTTACCTGCCCCCGGTGCGCCTAACATAATAATCTTCATGCTATTTTCCTCCTTTAATATTGCATAAATGATCATGTAACGATGATCTGTTTTCTTTAACAATAGCTTCAATTCAAACTATCCTGCTTGCAGAATAACCTCAATTCAGACTATTATAATCAAGTAGGAAAATGTTCTTATCCCATATCAATGGCACACTTTTAATACAATAATGCCATAAATGTTTTTTCGTATAAGTGCCGCGTATATAATAACGGACAGAAGCAAAGCACACGCTTTGCTTCTATCTGATTGTTTGCATGTCTGACTTTATGATTAATCATTTAAAAAGCCCTTATAGTTGCGTACAAGCATCTGTGATTCAATCTGTTTGATTGTCTCAAGGACAACACTGACAATAATGATCAAGCTTGTTCCACCAAACGAAACAGAAGCCTTAAATACACCATTGAAGAAAAACGGCACAACAGCCACAATCACAAGACCGATCGCTCCGATAAAAATAATCGCATTGAGTACCTTGTTCAGATAATCACTCGTCGGCTTACCTGGCCTGATACCTGGTATAAATCCACCCTGTTTCTTCATATTATTTGCAATCTCCAAAGGATTAAATGTCAATGATGTATAGAAATAAGCAAAAAATACTGTCAATATAACATATATTACAAGACCAATCGAATAAATTAGCTGCGACGGGTTGCACCAGTTATCCTGATTCAAACCATTCAAGATCTGTCTCCACACACCATTCCCACTGTATCCAAACAAAGTTGAGATCACAATTGGAAACTGCATTAGCGACGATGCAAAAATAATCGGAATAACACCTGCTGTATTAACTTTTAACGGCAGAAACGTCATCTGACCTCCAACCATTTTATTTCCTTGAATTTTTTTAGCATATTGAACAGGAATTTTCCGTATCGCACTATTGAGAATAACAACAAACACTGTCATCGCCAAAATAATTGCGACAATAATTACTGCTGCAACGACCGCAAGAGGAATTGACTTTCCTTTGCAAAACTGCTCATACAGTTTCGCAAAATCATCCGGCAGACGGGAGATAATATTGATAACAAGTACAATTGAGATACCATTACCAACACCCTTCTCCGTGATACGCTCACCAATCCACATCAGGAATGCGCTGCCTGCTGTCAATACAGCAACTACTGTTATAATCTCCAGCGGACCAAATTTCTGAAGCAAGCCCTGATTCCCAAATCCAATTGCCATCATCGTACTCTCAAGCAGCGCAAGTCCTACAGTAACATAACGTGTAATGGAAGCAATCTTCTTTCTTCCATCCTCGCCATCCTTCTGCATCTCCTCGAGCTTTGGAATCGCTATCGTGAGAAGCTGCATAATGATGGAGGACGTGATATATGGCGTGATATTTAATGCAAATACAGACATTCTTGAAAAAGAACCACCTGTAAATGCATCAAAAAAGCTAAACGCACCACCGGTCTGAGCCTCAAACCATGATGAGAAATAATCCCTGTTCACACCTGGAATTGGAAGCTGAGAACCAAAACGAATGACCACCAACATAAAGAAAGTAAACAACAACTTACTTCTGATTTCCTTGATCTTGAACGCATTCTTTAACGTAGAAAACATTAGATCACCTCTGCTGTTCCACCAAGAGCCTCAATCTTCTCCTTTGCAGATGCACTATATGCATTTACCTGAACATTGAGCTTCTTGGTTAATTCTCCTCTACCTAAAATCTTTACTCCGTCTCTAGGATTTTTAACGATTCCTGTCTCGATTAATGTGTCTACTGATACAGTAGCTCCATCCTCAAATCTCTCTAATACTTCAAGGTTGATCGCAACGATTTCCTTTGTGTTCCTATTGTGGAAGCCTCTCTTAGGAATACGTCTGTACAAAGGCATCTGTCCACCTTCAAAGCCTGGTCTTGGAGCTCCGGAACGAGCCTTCTGTCCCTTATGACCTTTACCAGCCGTCTTGCCATTTCCTGAACCATGGCCGCGGCCTCTTCTAAAATTATCACTGTGCTTAGAGCCTTCGGCAGGTCTTAAATTAGATAATTCTAAACTCATTTTCTGACACCTCCCTCTTATTATGCTTCTTCAACTTTAACTAAATGATTTACTTTGCGAATCATGCCTCTGGTTGCTGCATTGTCAGGAAGCTCTACTGTCTTGTGAAGCTTTGTCAAGCCCATAGCCTCAACAGTTGCCTTGTTCTTTGGAACAGCACCAATTGTTGATTTGATTAAAGTAACTTTTAATGTCTTTGCCATCTTTAAACCTCCATACTGCCAAAAGCCCACAGATTTGGGCACCAGCACAACTTTCCTTAAGCCATAATCTCGTCGATAGATTTACCACGATTTGCAGCTACCTGCTCCGGAGTCTTTAACTGTGAAAGACCAGCGATGGTAGAGAGTACTACATTCTGCTTATTGTTAGAGCCTAAAGACTTTGTACGAATATTCTTAATACCTGCAAGCTCACATACAACACGCGCAGGACCACCAGCGATGATACCTGTACCTTCAGGAGCTCTCTTTAACAAAACACTGGAAGAACCATAGTTACCGATGAAATCATGTGTTATAGAGTTGTTGTCATCCATGGCAACAGTGATCAAATTCTTGATTGCGTCTTCCTTTCCCTTGCGAATCGCCTCAGGGATTTCTACGGCTTTACCAAGTCCAGCACCTACGTGACCATTACCGTCACCCACAACTACCAGAGCGGTAAAACGCATGTTACGTCCACCTTTAACAGTCTTGGTTACACGCTTGATTGTGACAACCTTATCCGTTAATTCAAGCTGACTAGCATCAATGATTGTACGTTTCATGTGATTTTCTCCCTTCCTAGAATACCAAGCCAGCTTCTCTTGCTGCCTCAGCTAAAGCTGCAATTTTCCCATGGTATAAAAAGCCGCCTCTGTCAAAAACTACTTCTGTGATACCCTTATCCATTGCTCTCTTTGCAATTACCTTGCCCAAATATGCTGCCGCCTCAACGTTATTGGTCTTCTCAAGCTCAGCCTTTACTTCCTTCTCCACTGTAGAAGCTGCCACTAATGTATTTCCGACGGTATCGTCAATAATTTGAGCATACATATGATTATTGCTTCTGAATACTGCCAGACGTGGTCTCTTTGCTGTACCGCTTAAACGGTTACGTATTCTCATGTGTTTCTTTGCACGCAGTTCTGCTCTTGATCTCTTACTAACCATTTTTTACGCCCTCCTTATTTACTTCTTACCAGTCTTACCAACTTTACGTCTGATTGTCTCATCAGCATACTTGATACCTTTGCCCTTATATGGCTCTGGTCTCCTCTTGTCTCTGATTTCAGCCGCGAATTGTCCAACTTTTTCTTTATCAATACCCTTTACGATAATGATATTAGTACCCTCAAGTACTGTCTCAATACCTTCTGGATCCATCATCTCAACTGGATGTGAATATCCCAAAGATAATGTTAACTTCTTTCCTGCCTTAGCTGCCCTGTAACCTACACCGTTTACCTCAAGCTTCTTCTCATATCCGGAAGTTACACCAACAACCATGTTATTGATCAGTGTTCTCGTAAGACCATGCAAAGACTTCATCTTCTTTAAGTCATTTGGTCTTGCAACAGTTACCTCTGCACCTTCAACTTTGATTTCCATCTCAGCCGGAAGCACTCTCTCAAGTGTTCCCTTTGGACCTTTTACAGTCACTTTATTATTTTCTGCAACCTCTACAGTAACGCCTGCCGGGATCGCGATTGGCATTCTTCCTATACGTGACATGCCCGTACCTCCTAATTATATATTCATGCTAAATTATTGCTTGCTACCAGACAAAAGCCAATACCTCGCCGCCTACCTGAAGACGTCTTGCTTCCTTGTCTGTGATTACTCCCTGATTCGTAGAAATAATAGCAATACCAAGTCCGCCGAGAACCTTTGGCAGTTCATCTTTGCCTGCATAGATACGAAGACCTGGCTTAGAGATTCTCTTCAAGCCTGTGATAATCTTCTCATTCTTGTCTGCACCATATTTTAATGTGATATGAATCGTCTTGAACGAACCATCTTCTACAACATCAAAAGCTTTTATATAACCTTCATCTAAAAGAATCTGTGCGATAGCGAGTTTCATCTTTGATGAAGGAACGTCTACTGTATCATGCTTTGCAGTGTTCGCATTACGAATTCTTGTAAGCATATCTGCAATAGGATCACTCATTGTCATTTCAGTTTCCTCCTTAATTATTTCGTTTTTACCAGCTTGCCTTCTTCACACCGGGAATCTGACCCTTGTATGCTAACTCGCGGAAGCATATTCTGCAAATTCCATATTTTCTTAAGTACGCATGTGGACGGCCACAGATTCTGCAACGACTATATTCCTGTGTAGAAAACTTCGGTTTGCGCTGCTGCTTGATTTTCATTGCTGTTTTAGCCATGGGAATTTACCTCCTTATTACTTTGCGAAAGGCATGTTAAACTGTGCTAACAGCTCACGTGCTTCCTCGTCACTCTTGGCAGTTGTTACAAAAACAATATCCATACCTCTTACCTTGTCAACCTTATCATACTCGATCTCAGGGAAGATGATCTGCTCCTTAATACCAAGCGCATAGTTTCCTCTGCCGTCAAATCCGTTGGGATTGACACCTCTAAAGTCGCGCACACGAGGAAGTGCAAGGTTAACAAGACGGTCAAGGAACTCATACATCTTCTCACCGCGAAGCGTTACCTTGCAGCCGATTGCCATACCCTCACGAATCTTGAAGTTAGCGATTGCCTTTTTAGCCTTTGTGGTAACAGCCTTCTGTCCTGTGATGATCTCCATGTCCTTCACAGCTGATTCCAAAGCCTTTGCGTTGTCCTTCGCCTCACCGACACCCATGTTGACTACAATCTTGTCAAGCTTGGGAACTTCCATGACATTCTTATATCCGAACTTCTTGACCATAGCGTCTACGATCTCGTCTTTATATATATCTTTCAGTCTACTCACCAGTCTAGTCCTCCTTTCATAGAATTAATCAATCACTTCGCCTGTTGTCTTTGCGAAACGTACCTTCTTATCTCCATCCATCTTAAAGCCGATTCTTGTGGCTTTACCCTTATGGAGATACATTACGTTTGAAATATCAATAGGAGCTTCTTTCTGGATAATACCGCCATTTTGATTGGCAGCGGAAGGCTTCGCATGCTTTGTCACCATATTGACACCTTCTACCAATACTTTGGAGTTCTTGGTGTCAACAGATAATACCTTGCCTTCTTTGTCTTTATCTTTACCAGCGATCACTTTTACTGTATCGCCCTTTTTAATCTTTAACATTCCGGCACCTCCCTACAATACTTCAGGAGCTAAGGAGACAATCTTCATAAACTGTTTCTCACGAAGCTCTCTTGCCACTGGTCCAAAAATACGTGTTCCTCTCGGAGTCTTATCATCCTTGATGATCACAGCAGCATTTTCATCAAATTTAATATAAGAACCGTCCTTGCGACGGGCGCCCTTTACGGTACGTACAACTACAGCTTTTACTACATCGCCTTTTTTTACAACGCCGCCTGGTGTTGCATCTTTGACGCTAGCAACAATCACATCGCCAATATTTGCATATCTTCTCGTAGATCCACCCATAACCCTGATGCAGAGTAACTCTTTCGCACCAGTATTATCAGCGACTTTCAGTCTGCTTTCCTGTTGTATCATGCTTATTCTCCTTCCAAAACCATGTATGCAATGCGCCGCATTGCATTGCATTGTCTTTATAATCTATTTTACTCTTTCGACAACTTCAACAAGTCTCCATCTCTTATCCTTTGACAACGGTCTTGTCTCCATCACTTTAACGGTATCGCCAATATTGCACTCGTTATTCTCATCATGAGCCTTTAATTTATAAGTTCTCTTAACGATCTTTCCGTAAAGAGGATGCTTAACATGATCTTCTACAGCAACTACGATAGTTTTCTGCATTTTGTTGCTCACAACCTTGCCTGTACGTGTTTTTCTCAAATTTCTTTCCACGACCATTCTCCTCCTACTCTGCACTCTTAAGATTTGCAGCAATCACAGTCTGAATCCTTGCAATATTTCTTCTAACTTCTTTGATTCTTGCTGTATTGTCTAACTGATTTGTTGCATTCTGAAATCTCAAATTGAAAAGTTCTTTCTTTGCAGAAACTAATTCCTGTGATAATTCTGCGGCTGATTTGGTCCTTAAATCCTCTACATACTTATTAGTTTTCATTTACTGCACCGCCTTCCAAATCTGCTTTAGAAACGATCTTGCACTTGCAAGGAAGCTTGTGTGTTGCAAGACGTAAAGCTTCTTTTGCTACATCCTCAGCGACTCCGCTGATCTCAAACATTACACGACCAGGCTTTACTACTGCTACCCAGTACTCAAGTGTTCCCTTACCTGAACCCATACGTGTTTCAGCAGGCTTTGCTGTCACAGGCTTATCCGGGAATATCTTAATCCATACCTTACCACCACGCTTAATATAACGTGTCATGGCGATACGGGCTGCTTCAATCTGATTTGACTTGATCCAGCATGGCTCTGTTGCTATGATACCATACTCACCGTAAGTAATTGTATTACCTCTCTGCGCCTTACCTGCCATTGATCCGCGGAACTGTTTACGACGCTTTACTCTTTTTGGCATTAACATTATTTATCGCTCCCTTCCTTGTTTTCCTTTGTAGGAAGTACTTCGCCCTTGTAGATCCAAACCTTTACGCCAAGTTTGCCATAGGTTGTATCTGCCTCTGCGAAACCATAATCAATATCTGCTCTAAGTGTCTGAAGAGGAATCGTACCCTCACTGTAAAACTCTGTACGAGCCATATCTGCTCCACCAAGACGTCCTGAAACTGCAGCTTTGATACCCAAAGCGCCTGCCTTCATGGTTCTACCCATGCAGGACTTCATGGCACGTCTGAAAGATACACGATTTTCAAGCTGCTGTGCGATATTCTCAGCTACCAACTGTGCATCTCTATCTGGTCTCTTGATCTCCTTGATATCTACCAGTACATTCTTTCCTGTTAATTTCTGAAGTTCTTTCTTTGTGATTTCAATCTCTGCACCGCCCTTACCGATCACGACGCCAGGCTTTGCTGTGAAAACAATAACTTTTACTCTGTCAGATGCTCTCTCAATCTCAATCTTAGAAACACCAGCGCTGAATAATTTCTTCTTTAAAAATTTTCTGATATTATAATCTTCCACTAAATAGTCAGCAAAATCAGCATCAGCATACCATTTTGAATCCCAATCCTTAATAACGCCGACTCTCAGTCCATGAGGATTAACTTTCTGTCCCATTTTCTTCCTCCTATCTCTCGTCAAGCACGATTGTTATGTGGCTCATTCTCTTTTCGATCCTATAAGCTCTGCCCTGTGCCCTCGGTCTAACTCTCTTCATTGTAGGTCCCTTATTTGCATAACA
Source organism: Lachnospiraceae bacterium (assembly GCA_029067205.1). GTDB lineage: Bacteria > Bacillota > Clostridia > Lachnospirales > Lachnospiraceae > COE1. The sequence goes on along the minus strand of JAIEEY010000232.1, from coordinate 19,377 downwards.
TTCTGCAATATAAAGGTTCTCAGCGTTCATACCGTTGTTGTTTTCAGCATTTGCAATTGCTGACTCTAAAAGCTTCTTAATGATGCTTGAAGCATATCTTGGATTGTATGCTAAAATACCCAAAGCAGTCTGTACATCCTTGCCTCTGATCGCATCTAACACGAAGCATGCCTTCTGAACAGATACTCTGGCATAGGAAAGCTTTGCTGATGGTCTGGTTTCTCTATTTTCTGCATTTCTCTTTCTCTTATAACTTGTTCTGCTATATTTCTCTGCCATGGTTGAACCTCCTTTCAACTGATCAATTTATTTCACCTTTGATTTCTTTTCGTCTTTGCCATGTCCTCTATAGGTTCTGGTTGCAACGAATTCACCAAGCTTATGTCCAACCATATCTTCTGTTACATATACAGGCACATGTTTTCTTCCGTCATGAACTGCAATTGTGTGACCCACGAAAGAGGGGAAAATTGTAGAACGACGTGACCATGTCTTAATTACTGATTTACTTCCTGACGCATTCATGGCATCAACCTTCTTCAATAGGCTGACATCTGCGAAAGGACCCTTTTTTAATGACCTTGCCATTAGGTAATTCCTCCTTGTTTCCTTCTTATATCGATAAACTATTATCTGAAGGTAGAACGATTATTATTTAATCGCCGAGCGATTCTTGATCAACCGCTCAGCCAATTAACCTTATTTAATCGCTGAGCGATTCTTAATCAAGCACTCAGCCAATTAATTTTATTTAATCGCTGAGCGATTCTTAATCAAGCACTCAGCCAATTAATTTTATTTAATCGCTCTACCGTCTCTTCTTCTCACGATCAGCTTGTTAGAAGCCTTCTTGTTCTTCCTTGTCTTCAAACCAAGCGCCGGCTTGCCCCAAGGCGTAGATGGACCTGGTCTACCAATACCAGTCTTACCTTCACCACCTCCATGTGGATGGTCATTCGGGTTCATAACAGAACCACGAACAGTAGGTCTGATACCCATATGGCGCTTACGTCCTGCTTTACCGATTTTGATAAGGTTATGATCGCCATTGCCCACAACACCGATCGATGCCCTGCAGACAATTGGAACCATTCTCATTTCACCAGAAGGAAGTCTAAGTGTTGCATACTTTCCTTCCTTAGCCATAAGCTGTGCACTATTTCCTGCAGAACGCACAAGCTGTCCGCCCTTGCCAGGATATAACTCGACATTGTGTACATTTGTACCTACAGGAATCTCAGAGAGTGGCAGACAGTTTCCTACCCTGACTTCTGCCTGTGGTCCGTTCATAACCTTCATGCCGTCTGTCAGTCCTTCCGGTGCAAGGATATATGCCTTCTGTCCATCTTCATAGCAGATCAAAGCAATGTTTGCTGACCTGTTTGGATCATACTCAATACCGATAACCTTTGCGGAAACGCCGTCCTTATTTCTCTTAAAATCAATAATTCTATATTTCTGTCTGTTTCCACCACCGTGATGTCTGACAGTAATCTTACCCTGATTGTTGCGTCCAGCATGTTTTTTCTTCGATACGCAAAGAGACTTTTCGGGAGTCTTTTTTGTGATCTCGGAGAAGTCAGAGCTGGTCATATTTCTTCTCGAAGGTGTATATGGGTTATATTTCTTAATTCCCATGATCTTTTCTCCTTTACTCTTTTATTATCACACTTGATTGTGTATAATCTGAATTGTCACAGCTGTCTTAAGCGAATCTTATAAACCAGAGAATATCTCGATATCTTTGCTATCCTCTGTCAGCTGCACAATTGCTTTCTTGGTCTTTGCTGTCCTGCCATAGACCATGCCGCGTCTCTTTTTCTTGCCATCGAGATTCATTGTGTTGACCTTCGCAACCTTTGTTCCCTCGAACATCTTCTCAACAGCTTCCTTGATCTGAGACTTATTTGCCTCTGTATGAACTAAGAATGTATATTTCTTCTCGCCCATGCCAGCCATACTCTTCTCTGTAATAACCGGCTTAAGGATTACGTCATAATATTTAATATCTGCCATTATGCGTACACCTCCTCAATCGTCTTTACGGCATCTTTTGTGAGGATCACCGTGCCGCCCTTCATAACATCATACACATTGATCGTGTTTGTCAACGCTGTCTGTACGTTGGGAAGATTTCTTGCTGACATGACAACCTTTTCATCATTGTCATTCAAAACTACATAAGCCTTCGCCACTTTCAAATTATCCATAACAGCCTTAAAATTCTTTGTCTTGATCTCGTCGAATTTGAGTTCATCGATCACGATCAGCTTATTCTCCTGAACTCTGCTTGTTAGTGCAGACTTAAGTGCCGCTCTCTTCTCTTTCTTGTTTAGTTTGAAAGAGTAATCTCTTGGCACGGGAGCGAATACAACACCGCCACCTGTCCACTGGGGAGCTCTTGTAGATCCCTGTCTTGCATGACCAGTTCCCTTCTGTCTCCAGGGTTTTCTTCCGCCGCCCGACACTTCAGAACGTGTCTTTGCTTTCTGAGTACCCTGACGCTTATTTGCAAGCTGCTGAACGACTGCCATGTGTACAAGGTGCTCATTTATTTCTACACCGAAGACATCATCGCTTAAGTCGATCGTCTCAACTTCCTTGCCTTCCATATTATAAACAGATACTTTTGCCATCTGTATGGTCCTCCTTTCACCTACGCATCTACTCTGGTAGTTTCCTTGAGTGTCACCAATGCTTTCTTAGGTCCTGGAACAGAGCCCTTCACCAAAAGCAGGTTCTTCTCAGCATCAACTCTTACGATTTCAAGGTTCTGTACAGTTACCTTTACGCAGCCCATATGTCCTGGCATGCCCTTGCCTTTAAATACGCGGCTCGGTGATGAGCAGGCGCCATTGGAACCCTGATGGCGATGGAACTTGGAGCCATGTGCCATAGGTCCTCTGTGCTGACCATGTCTCTTGATCGCGCCCTGGAACCCTTTTCCCTTAGAAATAGCAGATGCATCGATTTTATCTCCAACTGCAAAGATATCAGCCTTGATTTCATTTCCCAATGCATACTCTTCTGCATTCTCAAACTTGAACTCTCTCAAAAATCTCTTGGAAGAGACGCCAGCTTTATCAAAGTGACCCTTGAGTGCCTTGTTAACACCATGTCTGTGGATGACCTCTTTTCTGCCGCCCTTATCCTTGTTAACAATCTTGTCCTTCTTGTCCACAAAACCAACCTGAACTGCCTTGTAGCCATCATTTTCCTCTGTCTTGATCTGTGTCACTACACACGGACCAGCCTGAAGTACGGTTACAGGAATCAACGAACCGTCTTCGTTGAAGATTTGAGTCATTCCGACTTTCGTAGCTAATATAGCTTTCTTCATTTTCTTTTCCTACCTCCATCTTTTCTACAGCGGAGCGCTTTGCATCTTATCCCGCGCTCATACTAGTAGAAGGCTTACTTGTTTTTCATTTTGATATCAATATAAACACCAGCCGGCATCTCTAATCTCTGCAATGCATCGACAGTCTTGGGTGTCGGTGTGATGATATCGATCAGTCTCTTGTGCGTTCTCTGTTCGAACTGCTCTCTGGAATCTTTGTACTTGTGAACCGCCCTGAGAATCGTCACTACCTCTTTCTTGGTAGGAAGGGGGACCGGTCCGCTCACCTGTGATCCATTTTTCTTTACTGTTTCGATTATTTTTTTGGCAGATGCATCAACCAACTGATGATCGTAAGCTTTTAATGTAATTCTCATTACCTGACTTGCCATAAAAAAAGTCGCCTCCTTTTCGCACTTTTTATGAATAAGTACGACAAGCGGTGACTGTACACTCCTCCGGGTGTGTCATGCTGTTCCCCTGCCGACACACATTGTCGGTTGCATTGACACATCGTTTATTGGGATAGCCTTGCGGCATAACCTTTGTACAGTGACTTGTCGCCAGTTTCCTAGCCGGCTTATGCCGGTTTTTTGACATTCGCTCCACGGAAAACCTGCTATATGTTTTTATTCCCATAAGCAGCAACCTCACGCTTCATCGCTATCATGTCACAGTAATTAGTAGTATATCGTAGCAATTGCGCTTTTGCAAGCACTTTTTTTTGTTTTTATTGTTTTTTTTTGAATACAATTATTTTCCTGCTTTATTTATTGAAATATGAAATGCTTCTATAGTATACTAATGAACTGTAAAGTTATTATTATGGTTCCTTAGGAACTGTCACGAAATAACCTTTCATTTTGACTTGTCTAAATTGAAAGTTATTTCATGACAGCTCCTTAGCATTATGTCATAGATTGATTTGATTTTGATATTTTTTAATACCTACTTTATACAGAAAGGATACTTTATATTATGTGGATTGCGGATAACTGGAAGGATTACGAGGTCATTGATACATCATCCGGCGAAAAACTCGAGCGCTGGGGAATCTATATATTGGTACGGCCTGACCCGCAGGTTATATGGACTACAGCAAAAGAGGATTATCGCTGGCGAAAACCAAACGGCCACTATCACAGAAGCTCTAAAGGCGGTGGTGAATGGGAGTTTTTCAAACTGCCGCAGGAGTGGGATATTTCTTATAATGGTCCGGATAAACGGAACCTCACATTTCATCTGAAGCCTTTCAGCTTCAAGCATACAGGGCTTTTTCCAGAGCAGGCGGTCAATTGGGATTGGTTTTCTTCTATTATAAAGAATGCTCTGGACAAAAATCCCTCACGCGAGGTCAAAGTGCTCAATCTCTTTGCCTATACAGGAGGTGCTACTTTGAGCGCGGCGGCTGCCGGGGCGCATGTGACACATGTCGACGCCTCCAAGGGAATGGTCGGCTGGGCAAAAGAAAACGCTGCATCATCCGGGCTTTCCAACGCACCAATCCGCTGGCTTGTAGATGACTGTGTGAAATTTGTGGAGCGTGAGATCCGGCGTGGAAATACATATGATGCTGTTATTATGGATCCGCCGTCATACGGCAGGGGACCCAAAGGAGAAATCTGGAAAATCGAGGATTCTGTCTATCCGTTTATCGAGCTCACAGCAAAAGTTTTAGCCGAAAAACCGCTTTTCTTCCTGATCAATTCCTACACGACTGGACTGCAGCCCGCAGTTCTGACGTATATGCTCGAGACTGTTCTCGTATCCAGATGGGGCGGCCGCGTCAGCTCATCCGAAATCGGTCTTCCTGTGTCGTCAAATGGGCTCGTTCTTCCCTGCGGCGCCAGCGGACGTTGGACGGCGGAATAGATTAAATATAATATTCAAAAAACGACAGTGCCTTGATACACTGTCGTTTCTTATGTACAAATGTACAGATATAAAGTACAGGTGTACAGGAAAAGTCTTCCCTGCTCGATTCTTCTAATTTTGACACAGTCTGCTTTAATAGTAATAACTTGGATCAAGCGAAGCAAAGATTGCACCGAATGCACCTATCATAACAATTGATAACACAATGCCAATCAGCATCCAGACCAGCATTGCCTTGAAGTAGTTCGACTTACTCTTCTTTGTGTTTGAGCCAAATGCCCACACAAATACCATGATAATATTTACACAGGGTATGCACATAATAAGTGTTGAGAGCATCCAATCCGCAAAGGTTACTGGCTCTTCCAGCTCACCATCACCCATCTGATAGGGCTGCTGCTGTTGATACTGAGGCTGATAAGGCTGCTGTGGCTGGTATGGCTGCTGCTGGAACTGTCCCTGGTCGCCATTCTGATTGTCTTTGTCAAATAAATTGTTGTTGTCCATCAATATCTCCCTCCGATATTTCATTGCTAAGGAGCCTTAAAGAAATAACATGATAAGATTGCGCAGGATTTTTCTTCGAGAGTAAATTGCCATGGCAATTGGGACAAAAATCAGGCGCATAGCGTGCTATGTAACTAATTTTTGTCTCGTGCAATCAGAGAAAAAGACAAGCAAGATATCAGGTTATTTCTTTAAGGATCCTAACTATTTAAACGTACCACAAGCATAATCATATCACAGGTCAGTACCTTTGTGCAACAAATAATGACAAGAAATTTTATGTTTTTTTAACAAAATTTATTAACAATTCCTTATTTTCCCAAAAAAACTCTCCTCAGAATATTATTTCCATAATATGCCATCGGCGGTTCTCCTGGAAAAAAGTGCAGCATCCTGTATATATAAATTACAAGTGTGATAACACACACGAGTGTAAGCCACAGCGTCGTTCTCTTTGGGCACACACCTCTTAAATACCTGTTTCCTAAAAACCAGCACAGAAACAGGATCCACAGCGGCGCCGCAGGATTGAGCTGCATGCCCCTCACAAAACTGCCAGTCAGGATACAAAATACAGCCCGTGTCATTCCACAGCCTGCACAGGGAAAACCCGTCAGAATCAGCTGCGGACAGAAGGCATGAAACACTCCCCTCACAAGCAAGTTATATAGTATCAGTGCCAAAATCGCAACCCGAAAGCTCTTTATATCCTTCCATATCCGCTCTAAAACAGTCTGCACATTCCGCATCTTCCTGTTCCCCTAAATCCCCATTTTGTAAACCGCATATGCCCTTGAAAAATTAAATTTCCTCGCTCCCATAAACTCCTCTGTCTGCTCCTGATACTGTCGTCCCCGCCTATAGTAAATACTGGTTGTGTTCTGGGTGATTTCCAACGGAAGCGCTGGAACAGCATCAAGAGAGAGGCTCCCTGTCAGATAAGATCTGTCGTAATCCTGTTCGTCCTCACCTGCCATGATATTGTAGGAAGCGATCCAATAATCCGGGTGGGCTGCCGAGAAACAAAGCCACCCTACTGTCAGTGTCATGAGCACAAAACGAAAAAGTGAAAACTTTTGATTATAAGTATATACCAAAACACTGGTCATGACAACCGCAATCATGACTAATCCCCACAATACAAGCAGACGCAGGAAAGTCAACTGATAACTTGAAATGTACAATATCATTCTGTATGCACTTGATATGATCATAATGTACGTGCACCCACATATGATCGTCAGAAGCGTCCTCAGAAGCCGCGAACTCTCAAAATATGCCAAAGTGCATAACACCAGAATAACATTGAAAAAGCACACAAATACCAGTTCGAAAAATCCATGTCTGGCATAAGAGGAGTATGTGTAACCCTCTGGCAGTTTTCCAAAAAACAAACTGACGATCTGTATTCCTGAAAAAACTACATACATAACACACATCACACCATTCACTGTCACTGCAGTATAGGTATCCCAGTTGGGCTTCTCTGACTTGGCAAGATTGTCTATTGTCTTAATATTCTGTGGCTCCACATTATAAGCAAATATGCCATAGGACATTACAAATACTACCATAATCAGAACAGCTATTTTAACAATATCCTCAAACGCATCGATATCAATGGAAAAAGTAAAAATATCATACATCAGGTTATAGAATACTGCATCTGCACTCGAGAGAAGTAACGCGATGAACATCGCCATCGGAATCACGATCAACAGTCCGATTCCCACTGATTTGACCAGACGTTTACGATTGGCATTTTTCTCACTGTTTTCACGATCTAAATGTCTTAACTGCCAGCACGCTGCCACATCATAAATTGGTGCAGCCGCGTTGGCAATCCCGCCAAACAGCATAGCCATGCCGCCCTTAACATACGCCGTGATACTCCACCTGGTCAGGTCATGCCAGCACTGCAGAAGCAACACTTCAAACAGCACGATCATCAGCAGTTTGTTAAAAAATATCAGCACATTAGAATCCGTTGCACAGTTCAATCCCCCTGCAATGACAATCGAAACCACCAGAAAAATTTTGTTAATATGCGCCTTGATCTTCTCTTCCTTCCCGTCTGCGGAGCTGCTCTCTGACTTTCTGATAAAGTAACCAAAAAACAAGAGGGTTCCGCCCACGAAAAAAGGGTATGTGATACCTGATGTGTTGCGGTACAGACAAAATGTATAGAACAGTGCGTACAGAAAGCTGCCGATCCCAAACATCTGAAACCGTTTTTCTTTTTTCTTCCTCTCATCTGTCTTGATTTCCTGTGCTGCCAGACGGTCAACCTGCTGCACAGCAACCATATTATTATCCATTTTCAATCCTTCCTTTCCCATTCGATCCATGTTTTATTGATTCCACTCATATTCCGAGGTCAGTCCCTCCGGGATTTCGGCTGCATTGATTTCTTTCCAGATCATACCTTCTGAGCAGTTTGTATCCAGAACATCGACAATCCACTCATCAGATGACCAGCCTTTCAATTCACACACATACACCCTGCCCGCCTCTGTATTTTCAGATTCCAAAATGTCGTAATAGCCGATGCATTCTCCCAGATATCCTGTCTCATATGGGCAGTATGGAACAAACATTTTGTCTTCATATGCCAAATACGCATACTCATCCTTGTAAATTTTCTGTTCGTACACTCTGGGATTATTCGGAAGCTGTATCTTAGGGCACGAAAAAAGATATACCCCTGCCAGGAGACAGATTGCTAATATAAAAAGCAATAATATTTCCATTTTTATATTCACTTTCTTATTCACTTTCTTTTTCATCGCGTTTCCTCCTCGCCATCGTCCTCCACGTATTCCAGAATGTCTCCCGGCTGGCATTGCAGTGCCTTGCAGATCGCGTCAAGTGTCGACAGCCGAACAGCCTTTGCCTTATTGTTTTTTAAAATCGACAGGTTTGCAAGTGTGATGTCCACTTCCTTTGCAAGTTCTGTGAGTCCGACTTTTCTCTTTGCCATCATCACATCAAGATTTATAATTATCGCCATTGTTTTTTGCCTTTCTTTAAATTCCGACAATATTGATACCACCAAATCCGTTTTCCAAAATGTCATTTTTGCGCGGGTAGTACTAGATCGTCAGGTCATTTTCCAGCTTATATTCCACCGCCTTGTCAAACACGAAAGCGAGCACTTTGCTGAACAGACCTGCTATGATAAATACCAGCACCAGCACCAGCATGGCAATCGTCATGTAGAGAACTGTCCTCAACAGACAGATTACTGCGATCACAAAGCTGTAGGTTCCCATCCTCTGAAGGCTGACCACATTATCCTTTACAAAACAATCATCCTTCAAAACAGTTCGGAACATCTTGCGCAGTTCTCCGAGTATCAAAACTGCCAATATTCCGAGCACAAAGTAGATGACGATAATTTCCGTATAATGCCCCTCAAAATCATGAAAATCAAAAAAACTCACCACCTTCTGCACCAGCCCCGGAACAGGTAAGAGCACTGTCACAACGATTCCCGCAAAATACATGATGTCCAACAGATATTTTGTAAAAATAATTACAGTTTCCTTTTTCATCGTTTCTCCATCCTTCTCATTCCTTAGAAATGTTTACCAGAAAATCCTGTATCTCTATACTAGCACTGTATTAATCGAAATGCAACAACTTTTTATTGAATTTCGATAAATATTTATTGAATTGTAATGTAATAAATCATCTATATCTTCAAGGAAGAACAATAAAAAGCAATGTTCATATAATAAAAAAGACCACTACCCAAGTAAAGGCAACAGTCTTTGGCAGATTAGTCTTATAATCTAACCCGCTAAACTATTTTACAAATCACGCTTTATGGCATTATAAATTTCAAGTTTTAAACTTTTATTATTATCATAGGTTTCAGACAACAAAGCAGGACTAAGCGGAGGGAAGAAGACATTTAATGAAAATTTGATAGAACTGTGGGTGCGATTGTGGTATTCTATTGGAAATACAAACCGAAATTGGAGGATAACCTATATGTTTAATTATGTAAATTTGAAAACGATGTTGTTCAACAAATGACATCTGTTTTTAATCGCTGGATAGAGGAAAATGATGACCTTTACATTTTTTCTTTAGATTGTGCGAGAGTGATGGATTCGGTTGCTGTGATTGCAAATACGATCACAAATTTAGAGGAACAAGCCGAAGAAGATTCGGAAGATTATTGGTATTATAAATATTGTGAAGAAGAATGGGATTTATTTGAATGCGATACTTTTGAAGCTGTTTCAGCAGATATGAGTAAATACATAGATGATAATGACAGCATTTTTACAAATCCGGAAACCTGTGAGTATACAGTGTTATTTGATCAGCATTGTGATGAAATAATAGAGCGTTGCAAAAATGCACTAATCCGTTTTCGGCAGATTATTGACAAAGGCCATCCAAACGTACTATTATCTTTTAATATTAGGGAATATTTGGACGGCGATGAAAGAGTAGAGATTTTTCAAGCAGCAAACAATGAAAACGCCAGTAGAGAATACTCTGAACATATTGAGGAATTTACCTAAACAACCATTACCACACAACATATCCTTTTCGGCTGGTATCCCTCTCTGGAAACGCGCATGTGACGGCATCACCAATTTCAACCTCCTGCTGATCCTTTTCCCGCTTTCCATATGCATGTACGACACGCATTTCTGGCAAAAAAGAATACTCCTGCCCGGGAAGCTCCACCACAAAGAGGATTTCCTTTGGCGCCTCAACAACTGATTTTATAACACAGTCATCGAGAATCACTGAGCGTTTTTTGGAATATACATCAGCGCTGTACCTGATGCCCATAATGCATATAATAGGGAGAGCAGATACTAACAGCCCAAAAAACAGCCCGATTGCTTTTTTTAATCGCTTCCGTTCCTTCCCTTTCACACGGCATCCCTCCCAATCAGTAGTGTATGTCACCTTTTTGTTTACTGCTATATCCCAATTTACCTGTGTCACCATACTTCCATCTGCACCGGATCAAATCTCCGGTCTTGATCACGGGACGGTAGGTGTATCTCAGATGAACGGAAGCGTCAACAATGGAAAAACTATGGTCTGGCAGTTCGACGACCAGCAGCGTCTTTTTGCCGTCATAGCTGACTCCCCTTACAATGCACGGATCGAGCACCAGTTCTTTTGTCTTGACAATATATGCGTCATAACACTCTATACCAATGCATATCGCTATAATAATCAGTGGAATACACCCCACAAAAATGATCAGTCTGTTTTTTGTCTTTTCTTTCATGCGTTTGCCTCTTCTAATAGTTTCCATATCGCTGTTTATGAACAAATATTTAAATGTGATACTCATCTCTTATAGAGTACCACGTACTATTATTGGCGTCAATACACTGGTTTTTTTATATTTAACAACATTTTATGTTTATGCGATTAATCACGTTGCTTCTCAGTTTTAATAAACAAATGTTGTTGCTTATTAACAATTTACAAATTACATAAAAACGCTGGACAGCTGGGGAAAACGCATATCGGGGGATTGACAACTTACTCACTGATAAAACCGTTCAAGGTTTCTGACGAACGCCTTTGGCGGTCTGTGTCCTCCATTTTGTGCCACTATGTCTGTCTCGATCACATACTCTGCGATCTTTCGGCGGAAATTGGGTTTGATCAGTTCCTGACCTGATATCAGCTCCACCGCCTCCTGCAGATCTGTCAAGGTAAAATACTCTGGCATAAAGTCAAAGGCAATTCGTATATCGCTCGCAAGCATTCGCCGAAGCCGGTTAAAGACACTGGTGATAATCTTGGCATGGTCAAATGCAATCCCCTGTGAATCCGTGATATCATATGTAACAATCTCATGATAATCACGATATTCGATGTGTTCCCTGATCACTGCCCGAAGCTTGACAGCCGCATTTTCGTCTGATATCCCACTGCCCTGCAACAGCAGCTCATAGTCACTGTCGCAGGTGACAACATTATCCTGCTCCTGCTTTTTGTCTGCAATTTTCTGCACTGTGATATCAAACCATCCTGCCTCGCCGGCATCACCGCTTGCCTCGAGATGTCCGTTTGCAAGATCGTCCTCATTCAGCACTGCGATAAAGGATTGTGAGATGATCCATCCTCTGGGATCACGCCCACTGTCACTAAAGACATTGCACAGTTCAAGATATGCCTTGTCCGTACCAGTCTCCTCCTTCAACTCGCGCCTGGCGGTCTCCTGTATGGTTTCCCCTTTCTGCATAAAGCCGCCCGGAAGCGCCCACTCCCCTTGAAATGGCTGTTCGGCACGCTTGATCAGCAGCAGCCGGAGTGTTTTGGTGGGAAGCTTGCGGTAGTCTGAACTTTCCGTCACCTTCCTTCCAATGGAGAACACCGCAATATCTGCCGCAATGGACGGGCGTTCATACTGGTTTATGTCGTATGTCTCCAAAAAATCATTACTTTTTATTGTCTGACTCATTTTATCTCCTTTAGCGGATTTATTTTATCCACTCTTTTATCACGCAGCTATGTTTTTTGCCTTTACTGTTTTTATTGTAATTGATACCGACAAGCAACATCCTGCCAGAATAATCTTTGAAACACTCCATGTACTTCCTGTCATAAATCTGGGCTATGGCAGCTTCAACAGATTTATTGTATTTCAGTTCCACGATGATCGCGGGTAAAGCAACACCCTGCCTTGGCACAAATGCCACATCCGCATAACCTGTACCAGCTGGCAGTTCCCGGCAGATCACATAATCTTTTCTCGCCGTATAATATGCAAGTGAGATCACACAGGAAATTGAATTTTCATCATTGTACTGCAATATAGATGTACTATCGGCGTGAACCTCTTCAAGAACCTCTGCCACTTTATCTGCATCCATTGCAAGCGTTGCATTCAACAGTTCATGTGATGAATTGATGGCTTTCATTACATACTCCCAGCCACCATCTTTGATTGACTTCACATATTCAAGCGCCACCTCATCATTTGGAATCCTTGCTTTCTTTGTCGCAAAATCATATGTAAGATACCCTAGATAAATTAATAGTGTCAGCACATCATCTGCCGATTTGAACGTGGTCATATCATTCTGGAAAGAGGTCGTATCAACGAATACCTCTTCCCCAGATATCATCCGTATGACATTGTCACGCAGTCCATCCATGTTCATACAGATGTATACTTTAAGTGCATCATACGTCTCCGTAAAATTCCAATAACTGTCAAAACGTTTCCGCAGCATCGCGCTGACCACTGACTTGGGGTTGTAGAGCGATATCCCGTCCACAGTATAGCCGTCATACCACTTGCGAGTCTCCTCATAAGAAACATTGTAACGCTCACACAGCACTTTCACTTCTTCCGCAGTAAACCCAGTAAATTCAGAAATCGGTACAGCATTTGTCATGGAATACTCGTCAAACATATTCAGCGCAGAATGTTCCCCGTATTTCTTAATTGGAAGAATACCTGTCATATATGCTAGTGCAACATACGTTTTATCCTTTAAAAGCTTTCTCAGAAAATCAAGATATCTTGTCTGTTGTTCCAATAAGATGCCCTTGATTCGCATCACACAATCCCACTCGTCGATCAGAAATATGAACTGTTTACCAGTTTGTGCATATATTTTCTGCAGTGCAGCACTCAGTTCCATATCACGGCTTCTCAGATATGCCTCATAATTCTCATACAGCTCCTCCATAATTTCTGCTTTTAAATAATCAAGCATTTCATCTGTTTTCTCCCGATCGAAAAAATCCACCATATTAATATAAATGACATTATACTTGTTCAGATGCTCCTCAAAGCTGTGCTCACCTGCAATTTTATAAGATTCAAACAATGTGCCCGAATCGCAGTCATTTCCATAATATGCAGCCAGCATTTTTAGTGTCATCGACTTTCCAAAACGACGCGGGCGGCTGACACAGACAAATTTCTGTTCTGTATTCAGACATTCATTTGTAAAAGATATCAATTTTGTTTTGTCTACATATATTTTAGAGTTGACCGACTCCTTAAATCCCTGGTTCCCTGGATTCAAATAATTCCCCATTGATACCTCCGCTCTCTTACTCCATAAACTCCTCCGGCTCAATCTCCGCAGGCAGTCTTAAATCCCCACGCGGACTCACTGACACGGAACCTACCTTGACGCCGTCCGGCATACAGTTGCGCTTAAACTGCTGCCTGAAAAATCTGCTGTAAAATACTTTCTGCCACTTGGAGATCTCCTCGTCGCTGAATTTGTACTCACTGCTCCGGCGGACTGCCTCCTGACACAGACTGAAGATTTCAGCCGGCGACATTCCATACCGCAGTGTATAATATAGGAAAAAGTCATGCAGAATATAGGAACCTACGGTCTCTTCCGTCTTCTGCGCGATCGTTCCGTCCGCATTCGGCGGAAGCAGCTCCGGGCTTACTGGTGTGTCGATAATGTCCTCAATCACCTTTTTCATCCCGGCAAACCCGTTTTCGTCCATAAAATGACCAACCTCGTCCACCAGTGTTCGAACTAACGTTTTTGGAATGCTCGTATTAACGGAATACATACTCATGTGGTCTCCATTGTATGTGCACCACCCAAGGGCAAGCTCTGACAAGTCGCCCGTTCCGACGACAAAGCCGCCTTCCTTGTTCGCCACGTCCATCAAAATCTGCGTGCGCTCTCTTGCCTGACAATTTTCATAAGTGACATCGTGCACATTCTCGTCCTGCCCGATATCCTTGAAATGCTGTCTCACCGAGTCAGCAATGCTGATTTCTCTGATCGTGCATCCCAGGTATTTCATCAATTCAATTGAATTGTTCTTTGTACGGTTTGTGGTGCCAAATCCCGGCATCGTGATTCCTGTCACTGTGTCTGCGGAAAGCTCCAGGTTCTTGACTGCCTGCGCAGATACCAGCAGCGCAAGCGTCGAGTCAAGACCGCCTGACACACCGACTACGACACATTTGCTCTTTGTCGCCTCAATACGTCTTGCAAGTGCAGTGACCTGCATCTGAAAAATATCAAGACACCGCTCCCTGCGGTTTGAGGACGGCACAAACGGTGTGATGGACAGTTTTGCAAGAAGCTCTTTCTTTTCCATAAGTGGCTTTTTGCATGCAAGCCTTTCATAGCAGCGCATTGAGAAATTATTTTTGCACTCGGAATAAGTCTTGTTCGCAATTCTGTCATGCCTGATCTTGGTGAGGTTAAAATCTTTCACAAGCACTGTACCGCTAAAGGGCTTTCCTTCGCCAAGGAGTTTTCCGTTTTCATACATCAGTGTATGTCCGCTGAACACAAGGTCTGAGGTGGACTCATACTGCCCTGCGGATACATATACATAGCCGCAGATACAGCCTGACGACGCGGCGCCCAACATATTTTTCCGGTACTGCGCTTTGCCGATCACCTCATTGGAAGCAGAGATATTGACAATGATCTCCGCTCCGTTCAGCGCGAGCAGACGCCCTGGCGAGATGGCTGCCCACGCATCCTCGCAAATCTCAATGCCGACATAAACCTTTTTGTCTGTACCGATTTCTATGATGACATTATTGCCAAATGTAGTCTGCAAGGTTTCCATTCCGCAGGCAATTTCCATTGTCTTTGCATCCTGTTCTCCGGCACTGAACCACCTTTTTTCATAAAACTCCCCATAGTTTGGAAGATAGGTCTTTGGCACGACTGCAATCAGCCTGCCATTCTGGATCAGCGCGGCACAGTTAAACAGCTCTCCCTCCTTTTCCAGCGGCACGCCAACCACAAGCGCCGCCCCGTTCTCGCCGTATTTTTTCGTATACATGGTCAGGTCATAAAGCCCTTTGCGTGCCATATCCAGCAAATTTCTGTTGCTGAACAGGTCTGCACAGGTATACCCTGTTATGGAAAGCTCAGGTGTCACAATCAAATCCGATTGTTCTGCAAGGCTATCGTACATCTTGATAATCTCCTGACAATTTTTTGCAACATTTCCAATGTGGACACGCGGCGTTACGGCTGCTGCCCGAAATAAATTCAATGCATTCTCCATCTTAATAATCCATTCCTTTTTCTTTTTATTCTTCTGCTGAAAATTCACTGCTCACTTGTATATATCCTATAATGTGTTGGTTAAAATTGTCAAGCTCTTCCGCCGGAACCCATAACTCCTGATGATACGCGCCGCCGACAATATGAATTTCAAACTGGCTAACATAGGCGTCATCAATCTCAAACTTTGTCACATAACCTCTGTGATCGTCATTATATTTTACATTCCACTGTGATGCAATCTCTGTGGCATACTTTTCATTTAGTACTGGATAAAAGATAGGCTGCTCCGGCAATCGCGGCGGATATTTCGTATAGCCGCTGTCCCGGATCAATTCCAACTCCTTTGTCCCTACAGGTCTATATAATATCATCTCAGCCTCCAAAATTTCCGTTATTAAGCCTTGCTCTGATTTCCGCAAGTGATTGTTCTTTCACAAGCACCCCGTCCCGGAATACGACTTCCAACATGTTTTCTTTGCCGGTTATGTCCTCATTCGTGTAACCATCCTGAAAGGTCAGGTTCCCGCCTTCATCGCGGTACACGCGGCACATGCCCCTCTGGCTTTTCTTGAATCCGCCATCTTTCGGATCCTTGAAAATAGGAATCGGTCTGCCGTCCACCTCACAGTAAGTCGCCTTGATGCAGGAGCTGAACGTATCCCTTGTAAACGGCTTCAACATGTCTTCCTCCTCGATACACTGCATGCTGAAACTTCCCACACCCAGCGCAACATTACTGCACGCAAAACCATTCTCAATCAAAATCTGATAAATCGCCTCACATCTCTGTATGGTGATACTGTCTCCATAGATTGCCTTTACATGCGGGTCAAGCACTTTATATCCCTTAGCGTTTACGGTTCCGCCAAAAATATCCCACAATTTGAATACCGTTCTCGTCACGACCTCCACACAGTCCCCACTGTCGCCGCGCATCAGCATGCAGCCGTTGTGCGCTAAAATCTCCTCTTTCAGCTGCGGAAGCACATTGTCAATGATATTCCAGTAATCGTAGGAATCAAGCACTGCGGAAAAGCTCGTGTCGGGATAAATCTCTGTGAGAAGTCTGCGCAGAAGTGTGATCTCGTCGCCATCGACAGCATAATTGCTGCACATCACGGAATGCTCTGTGCTGACCGCACCGAAAGCAACTGGCTCTTTGGTGCAGTCACAGCAATACATCTGTTCCAGAAATGGTATCACTGGAACTGTCGCCGTATTTAGAAAAGATAGACACCATCCTGCACTGGACTTTACTGCTGATTGTAAGCACTCCTGACCGCGGAATGAAAAATCGCCCAATGCCCTTGCTTTTGGCACCGCATCATCTACCGAAATATCGTAATATTTGTTGACAATTTCCCTGTATGTCGCGCCGACCGTGGCGCTGATCATCGGGTGCCACAGCTCCGCGCTGACCAGGGATTCCAATGCCTGCGGAAGCCACGCAAAGTCAGGGTGTGTATTGCTGATCTCAAACATTGGCACATGCATCGGAACTTTTGTCCCTTCCGGAAGTGCCTTGATTTCAATTGGAAGATAACCTAGTCTGTGAAGCTTTTCTATTTTTTCAGTATTATAAGCCTTTTTGCCCAACGCAGCCCCAAGCACCCTGTCGTACTCACCGACCACCTCGCCAGGTGCTCTGTCAAAAAACTCCTCTTGAAAATATTCCATCAGATATGTCTTGATAAATGCCTGTAATCCAAACATGACTACATTATCCCACATTTTTATCCTGCTCATGCGCGGTGTAAAATAGGATACCGATTTCCCTATCTTCTCCGGCAGCATGTCAGAATGCACTGCCTTGTAAAAATCAATCAAAAGCATTGGGTTTGTCTTCTTCATCTGAATCCCTCCAATCCAATCACTGCCTATTAAGAATGCTGCAATTCAAACACTTTAATCCTTGTGCTTTCCTTGTCACGAAAGATGCTGTCTGTCGTATAAATCTGCTTGATATTGCCACACTCACAAAGCTTTCCCTTAAGTGCGGAATCCTCACAGTGACTCACAAAAAGGTAGATATCCGCCGCGCCAAGCGATGCTAATGCCTCCGCCGAGTGGATAAAGGTTCCGCCATAGGAACAGATATCGTCCACGATTAACACATCCTTTCCAGCAATCTGATCTGTCTTACCTGCAACGGAAAGACCTTTTATTTCTCCTGTGCTCCAATCACGTTTCTTGATGCCAAAACAATAAGGAAGTGAAATCATGTCACTGTACCTCTTCCCAGCGCCCTCATCGGGATAGAACATCAATGGCTTTTTCCCAGCGTTCCGTTCAATCTCGTCTATGACTTTCTCGATATATTTCTGCGGTGTATCCTGCCTTACCCTGTCAATCAACGCAAGGCTCACACTGGAATGCGCGTCCAGTACTCTTACCTCTGTAAAGTCCATACTGTTGATGAACTCTGCAAAATATTTGAGTGTAAACACATCCTCTGGATTTTTCACCCTGTCCTGTCTTGCGTTTGGAATATAGGGCATATTTAAGATAAGATTGTGATACCCTGCTGCCTGAATATGCTTTGTGAGGAAATATATTGCAAGAAGCTCCTCGTTATTTTCATAATTCCATTTGATTTCAATCACTGCTTTCTTATCATCTGTATCGGTTATTGCTTCTTTTAATAAGAACGTTCCGTCCGGGAAATAATTGATACCAACCTTTTTATTATTCAACCTTATCATCTTACACCTCCATATATCCACACAAGCCTGTCGCATAAAACAGTATCTTACCAGGGCAGCCCATCAATATTCTCAACCACTACACTTTCTCACGTGGCTTGTATAAACCATAATTTGCAGCGTAGTGCAAAGTCCTAAGCTGAACTGAAACTTATGCCTACACAATCTTGATCTGACACATCTTCATAGCTTCGAGTGCATTCATGTGGCTCTGTGGCGTAACGCCTGCACAGCAATTTTCAATGACCTTGATTTCCGTCTCTGGCATGTTCGCCTTGATCAACAGTGCATTGGATATGACACAGATGTCCGTACAGAGTCCTACAAGCGTAACACTTTCAATTTCCTTGTCCATTTTTAAATACTCCGCAAGGGCAACAGAACCAAATGTGGGCTTATCAAATATTTTCATGGAATCCGTTTTGAGCACTTCCAGTTTCTTGTCGAGCTGCCATCCGTCAGTTCCCTTAATGCAGTGCACTACCGGGAGATTCCTGCCCTCCTGTGTCTCCAGATAATTGTCATCGTGCGTATCCCTTGTGAAGATCACTTCCCCGTCAAAGGACTTGACTAACTCTGCCACATTGTCCACAATGGCAACGGCCTCCTTTGTTCCCAACGTTCCGTCTATAAAATCCTTCTGCATATCTACAACTATTAATACTTTTTTCATACGAATCCCATTCCTTCCTATTTTACCAATTTTGTACTTTCAACTTGTTATTTATTTGATAATAACAATATAACATATAATTTTCCGCTTGTCAATATCTTATTATCAAAAATATAATAAGTTGCTCCGCCGACTAAAATAATTTATCAAATTATTTGCCATACACTAAATATTTCCATTTATAAACCGATATTCTATTTATAGAAGTTTTACAGCTTCGCTTCTATTCTAATGATTCTCATTACTTATGCAGATATCTGAATA
>JAIEEY010000231.1 GCA_029067205.1 Lachnospiraceae bacterium | reverse complement strand
AGGTATTGTCTTTTTTATTCGGATATTTATTGTAAAATCAATGTATTCTCTTGATTTTGGTGTGGGAAGTATGAGTACTTTATAACGCGCTTGACCTCTGTCTCACTGCAGCGTATGTACCAGAATTTGCCGTTTACCTAAATTACTACACGGGAAATATTGTAACCATACAGCTTGCATCGGAATTGGAGGGCGTGACACATTCCAGCTACAACGGCATTGTACGCAGACTACAGAAACTACAAAAAATCTGCTCTGTGGATTGGAATAAAAAAATAGCCCCCCTCCAGGGGCATGCTGCGTTTCCGCCTAAAGGCTGCCTGACAAACCATGTTCACTATGTTACCGATGATCGCTTAAAAGCGGCTTCTTTTATACTTACTTTCAGGATTCTCCTTTATTCCATACATCCACTGCCAGAGCACAAGTCAGTGCAGTAATGTACAGCATTATAGAAACAGCCAAAGCAAGCAAACTAAATGTGTTCCAGTATCTTTACATGTTGCTGCTTTACATGCCGGAATACAAAAACGAGCCCGCAGACATAGAAATGCTGTTACCATGGAGTGACTATATAAAGGAACACTGTACAGGATTAATAAACATTGAAGATATCACATTGTTTCTTCCAAAATATCATCTAATGAAATAACTTTTGCATTGCCATAACATTCCTTTATATCTTTGCAAATCTTTTCATA
Organism: Lachnospiraceae bacterium; assembly: GCA_029067205.1. GTDB lineage: Bacteria > Bacillota > Clostridia > Lachnospirales > Lachnospiraceae > COE1. The sequence goes on along the minus strand of JAIEEY010000231.1, from coordinate 4,713 downwards.
ATCATAAGTTGGGGTAACAATAAAACTCCAATGTTCATCATAATCAATATCCTTTAAATTTTTACACAGTATTCCGTCAATATTCCCTATAGCAGTATACTTCTCATCAATAAAATACTTAATATCACATTTATCTTTTATTTTATAATAAAAAGCTTTCCCTACATTACCTGCTCCATATATAATAACTTGATCCGGCAGGCAGCTATTGTCAAAGTTAAAATCCATTAATTTTGTGAGCATATCATATCTTTTTTGTGTGGTAAAAAAGCACTGTTCTTTACTAAAATAATCACGCTCTTTATAAGAAAATATTAAATTTTCCATCAAAGATAAACTATTATAATTACTGGCACACCATTTTAAAAACTCATCCGCATTGTCAAAGCATCCCCTTAATGCTTCTTGTGAATTCTCCTTGCTTATATGTATAACAAAATATTGAAATTGTAATGAAGCTGGAACAGGCAATCTATCATCTACCAAAAATACAATTTCATTCTTCCGATTACTCTTTTTTATGACATTATTGATATATTGAGCATTTTCTGATATGTATTTTAGTTCATCCGCCCTTGTTACCAAACGCAAGAAACAAGTTACTCCCCCGTAAATTTCTTCTATAAATCTGTTTATTCGCCTTTGATATTTCAACTTTAGCTCATTGTACCTTGTACGAAAAGGATATTCCTGGTCATGCAGAAAGTAAAAACCACTCCGCTTGTCAAAAAATTGTGTCTCCTTTCCCTGGTGGCTTTCCAGATTTTCTATTTGTAAAAAATCCAAGAAATCATTTTCTATAAAGTGTAATACCCATTCTAAATTATATGTAATCAGCCAGTCAAATTGTCTTGACCAACTTCTGAAACCATATTTTGCCATTGACGCGGCAACTCGACAATTTGAGCCTAATGATATAAATTGCGAAAACATTTCCTCCTATAAGTTTAAGTTATTCTCTGTCAAACCTCATATAAAATATCCTCTATTGACAAAACCGGGCACTCCATCTCCTGCGACAGCTTTTCTTCAATCTCCTCAAAAAATGTTATAGCCGTAACAATAACTGCCTCTACCTTTGCCAGTTCACCATTGACTGTCACAATGTCTACCTCTACAGCTGAATGTAATTGTTTGGCATTATTATCAATTAATTCAATATTGAACCTTTACACCAAAGCTCTTTAACTTGTTTAATAATGTCCGACTAACATAATTCATACCCTCTATGGCGATTTCCTTGTATCCATAACCCTCAAGATAATGCGCAATTGATTTATTTTCCTGCTTAACTCTTACCCTCTGGTTCATCATAAGATATATGGAAAGATGTTTTTCAGACATTTCGGTTTGATGTGTCAATTCGTCTTTAAATACTTTACTACTGTCCCCAATATCGTTCCACCTATAGATGCCAGTACTACAATTATTCCTTTTTTCGTATTTTTTGCAATCTTCACCGAAAAAACTCTCATAAAATAATCCTTTATTGATTTCTTTTATGCATCTTCTATCCTCCTCATTTAGATCGGGAAATTTATGGTACATGTTATTTTAAATAAACCTCTGCCATTCTTCCATCCTCAAATCCCTTCATAAAAATTTTTATCGGAATAAACTACCTTGTATTGCCCCCTGCGTATCTCAAAAAAAGCTGTAATCAATCGTTCAGACAAAAAACCTGGATACCGGTTTTGATAAGTATCCTTATATGTCTCCCCTTGGGCTGTAACTGCATTCAAAATTGGAAATAGCCATTCACACAGTTCATTTAATACATTCCTGCGCATAATAAACATATTGCAGGGCGAATACAGGTTACCTTGGAATATTTCCTTTATCTGCTGATACTCCCCCGCATTATAATGCTGTAAATAATCCATCATGCAAAACCAGTTTTCCGAATAGTGGCGTTCCATATAATTCTTTTCTATACTTGGTGCCACATACAAAGGTACTGGAAGTATTACATCAATGCCATAACGTTCCATCCGATCCAGCCAATCCCCTGGAAGAAGAAAATGCCTTCTGTAGTGAACAAGCCCAACTATATCCTCCAGCGCATTTTTCCAAATCCAATACAGCCCTGTCAGCTCACAAAACTGTTTATTCTGCATTGAAATGTTATCACCTGTGGCATCTGTAATTGCACCATTTTCCGTACGACCATTTGACAATGCCGCACCAACATAAATTACCCTTTCATAACGCTCAAGCCTAAGCTGCTGCTTTAACGGCTTATCAAAAATGGATTTTGCAACATAAACACACACTTTCCATCTTGAAACAGATAAATCTGTCCGTGAATCATCCACTGTCATCCCCAATGTAGCTTCATCATCAATTTTTGGGAACCCCCTATGTATAGAAGAAAAATATTTTTTTAAATATGCATTCCGAAGTTTCATATCCAATTCAACCGTAACTGGATAAATCTTCTCTATACCTGACTTTCTAAGCGCATCTTCAATCTGCCTATGATAGACGCCCCTTGTCCCGATAAATGCAGGGTAATCTGGATTAAGCTTTATATCCATGTTCCACCTGATGACTGGAACATTATTAATCTCGTCCGGGTTGTCTTCATCATCCGTAACTAAATATGCCTCAATCGAATAATCATCTGCCAAATATTGTATGTATGCTGCCAGCGTCCGTGCTCTGGAGTGGGCACCGGCTATATAAAACTTGTGCTCTATTTGAAACTCATTTTTACACATTCCCATCCCCTCCATACTGCATATTCGCCATGCTTAATATATTCGTAATTTCTGATTCCATAATGCGGACGCCATAAATGCGTTTATTCTCCATACCCATTGCTGTCAGGTTTTCCCGTATCACCCTTTCCAGACTGGTGTCCATCACTGCAACCAGGATGTCGGCGTCCTTGCCCTTGGCTGCATCTTCAGTCCTGCAGACGGGCAGCCCTAATGACTGGTATCTTTCAGCTTCCCTGTCAACCCACAGACAGACCTTATCATGAAAATATTTTTGCAGATAATAATAAACTGCCCTCCCAAAATTACCGGCACTGTATACAATGCATTTTTTGTCGCTGAGCTCATAACGAAAAGGCCACAAAACTCGTTCTCCACTATACTGAGCCACCTTTTCGTATGCCCTGGTAAGCATATTGCTCACTGTATAATGATATAGCTGACGCCATATGAAACCTTCCAGCCGAAATTTAGAAAAACTTTTATAAAGAAATTGATGCAGGATACATAGCTCGCGCCATTCCTTTTCCACGCACGCCTTTTGCCACATCATAGAAGTCTCGTGAATACAATAATGATAATCACAGTAATCCGTTATGATCACCCTGTCAGCCATGGCAAGCATTGGCATCACTGCCGCCACATCCTCCCCCACCCTTATCCTGTCATCAACCGTCAACATATGAGTATATGCCAAATCACGCCGTATCAACTTGTTCCAAATGTACGGCTGGATACCAATACTAAAAAAATCCTGCATGCAAAGCATATAGGGATATACCTCCTCCCGCAGTTTTTCCTTATCATATACTCCCGATTTTATCCGGTTTGTCCTGCAAAGGGCCTGGCCACCTACTTCTTCTATACAGCCCGCAAGCACTATATCTGCCTGATATTTTACTGCCCATGAAAGGAGGTGCTCATACATTTCACTTTCTATCCAGTCATCGCTGTCAATAAAACCGACATAGTCCCCCCGTGCAACCATAAGTCCAGCTTTCCTTGCACTGACCAGGCCGCCATTCTCCTTATGTATCACTGTAATCCTGCTATCCCGTGCCTTAAAGACATCGCATATGTATGACGATCCGTCATTCGAGCCATCGTCCACCAAGATAATCTCCAAGTCTCTGTAGGTCTGCGTGCATACACTTTCCAGACACCGTTCCAGATATTCAGAAACATTATAAACAGGAATTATTATACTTACCATCCCTACTTCTGCCCTCCATATGCATCATCAACACGGCCGATAATAAAACGGTAATTTTCCACAATCCTCTTTTTTACTGCCTGTTGCTCCTTGTCATACCAACTTCCCGCATACTGATGGACAGAAAATGTATTTTTTGTCGGAACGCCATATCCAAATTCATTCACAGGTGAAAAATATTCCGGTGAAAATACGATAAAGTCTTCCCCTTGCTGGAGTGTTCCATCGATAGTAATTCCCAATCGTTTCAAAACCCTGGTCTGATAGACAGGAGACGGCACTGTATTTGCATTTCCGTCAGAATCCAAAAAATCTATCCTTTCATATTCTTCCAACATCTTCTTTATGAGCCAGTGGTTCTTCTTGGCGCCAAAGCCCTGCCCCATATTAACTCTTTCCTTACTCTCAAACCCGCAAAACATGCCAAACTGCAGGAGCACATCAAATGTTTTTAACAATTCTACATCCGTATCGAGGTAAATTCCCCCGTGTGTATTTATAATATCAAGCCTTGCATAGTCTGGGACAAATCACCATTTTTTTCTTTCATATGCTTGGAGCATGTACTTATTTTTTGAAATATCATAATTACTTTCATTCCATTGTTTTATTTCATAGTCGGGACAACACCTTTTCCATGTATCAATATTGTTCTGAAAATGTTTTGGGACAGGGGCATTTCCAAACCAGCAATAGTGGATTATTTTAGGAATGATCTGCTGCCCCCCGACTGAGAACTTAAAATCCGATTCTTCCTCCGTAAAAATTTCTGGTATATAA
>JAIEEY010000230.1 GCA_029067205.1 Lachnospiraceae bacterium | reverse complement strand
GCAACATTTATGCACACAAAATGCTAAAGGGCAAGCATTTTGGCGCTCGATTCCCGCTACTTTGATGGGGGCGTGAACAGTAACCCGTAACCTTCAGTCCGGCAACAATGCGCTTGATCTCCGCTTCACATACACAGGCTTGTATGGATGCATGATATACCCTGCCGCCCCCGCCTTCCGACAGCGCGCGATAAGCCCTTTATCGTAATTGTCTATGACAAAAAGCACTGGCACTGAATCTCCTGTGATGTCTCTGATTTTCGCCGCCGCATCAATGCCATTCATCTCCGGCATATCCATGTCCAAAATGATCAGGTCCGGCTCTGCTCCACGCTTTAAATGCTGCAATGCCTGTCCAACTGATGTCTGCAGGTTGAAGTCATACGCATTCTGCAAAAACCCCCGAAATGTGTGGAGATTGATCGGCATGTCATCAATAATCATGATGTTGCCCTTTTTATACGGAGTCATCATCTTACACCGCTCCGCCTCCTCCGCGTAAAGATCGACAACTTCCTCATTTGTTCCATGCAGAATCGTGAGATTATAATTTTTCTGCTCTGACAGTCGATCATTGTGCCGTCAAGCATACGCAGCCGCGGTCTCAAATTCCTGCTCCCCACGTTGTCAACAATAATCCCTTCCCTGCCGTCCGAAATCAGAACTCGTGTTCCCTTTGGGTAAAGAGGAACACACAACACAAGCGCTTCGACCACCTTCGAATCAAATATAATACCGTCTGCCCCCATCAGAAACTCGCATGCCTCATAGGGAGAATACGAACTCTTGTACGGCCGCCTGGATACAAGCGCATCATACACATCCGCCACATGCAGTATCTTGGTAAACATTGTCATACCGTCACCGTCGATTCCTTTGGGATAACCACTACCATCCACATTCTCATGATGATACAGCACTGCCGCCTTTACCTGCGACGAAATATTCCAGCGCTCCTTGATGATCTCATATGACAGCGTCGAGTGCGTCTTCATGATCTCATACTCTTCATTCGTCAGCCGGGTTGGCTTATTCAAAATCTCCGGCGGAATCACCAGCTTCCCCAGATCGTGGAGAAGTCACGCCATCACCAGCTGTTCCAACAACTGCTCATTCATTTTCATTCCAAATCCAATAATGCAGCAGAGGACTGCCACATTGACCGAGTGCGCATAAGTGTATCCGTCAAAACACCGAAGGTCTGTCAAATCAAGTGATAATACTCCTCTCTTCAGCACCTGATCAACGATTCTCTTTGCCACACCCTTGCAACCGTCCACATTGCTGCTGCGCAAATGCAACAAGAACAAAGAGAAAACCAGATCAAACACATAAATAAAATAGGTGGTTATATTTTCTCTATTCTTTGACAAGTTTGTCAATTGCATTCAGTAGATTATTGTAATATAATATTTTTAAGATATCATGGATTAACCGCTAAAACATTATATCTATATTTTGAGGTCATAAATTATTAAATAAAGTATTAAGTTTTACAAGTTGAGGATAATATATGGAGAAACAAAACGATAAATTAAAGCTGACTATAGACGAACAGATCAAAGACATGATAGACAAAAACATACACTTTGAATTATATTCCATTGATGATGCAAAGAAATTTTTAAAATATAACAATTACTATTTTAAGCTGAAATCATATGCGAGAAACTATAATATAAATACACAAACAAAAAAGTATTACACTTTAGATTTTGCATACCTTGTGGAATTATCAAAAATTGATATGTACATAAGAAGAATTATTTTAGAACTATGCTTAGATGTAGAACATTATTTAAAAGTACGATTGATCTATGATTTAAGTAATAATTTAAATGAAGATGGATATAATATAGTAAGACTATTTCTTCAGTATCATCCAAATGCGGAAGCTGATATTCGAAATAAAGCAGATAAATATTCATTCTGCTCTGATTTAGCGGAAAAGCATTTGAATGAATATAAAGAACCAAATCAATTAGCATTGTGGAATATTGTTGAATTGCTATCGTTTGGAAACTTTATGGAATTATATGAACTATATTATCAAACATATCCATCATTCAACTATTCTGATTATTTAAAGTCTATTAAATTTATAAGAAATGCTGCAGCACATAATAACTGTATCTTAAGTACATTAAGAAAACCTAATAGTGTTAAAAAATTCAGTAAAACCAAAAAGTTGGCTAATATACTCGGAAAGATACCTGAATTTCGGGAATTGGATTGTAAAGATGCTATGATGAAAAATCCTGTTGTTCATGATTTTGTCGCATTACTCTTTGTATATAATGATATCATGAAAGTATCGGCGACAAAAAATATCAGAAACAAAAAAATGCAGGAAATTTGTTTTCAATTTTGCGACGAGAATGGAAGAATAAGAAAAAATAAATCTTATTTTGATAAAAATCCTTGTATAAAGGAAACTTATTCATTTATTTGTAGTATAATAAAGTATATCGATAAAAAGAATAAAAATCCTAAACATACAAATTTTTTATAGTAAGTAGTTGACAATGAGATTTGATAAGAGTATACTACTATCCATGGAACAAAAACCGTTAGAGGTTTTTACTAGGGCGGTGCGTGCATTAAACTAGATTTGAGCTTTTGGATAAAAGATTCACTAGAGAATATGATGTATTTTCTAGTGAGTCTTTTTATCTTTTAGCAAGTTAAATACAGTTTAGACCCAAACCCTGTTATTAGGATTAGGCAAGCATGGTATCTTGGTTCCTTTTTACATATAAAAACTTGCACAATCTGCCCTGATCCTATAAAATATTAGCTATAAATTTTACAAGAGGTATAACCCCCATGCTGATCAAACGGATTTCCATATTAAATGAATTTCAATGCACTGGCGCCAACTGTTCTTTCAACTGCTGCCGCGGCTGGAAGGTTCCTATAGACCATGATATGTACATGAAATACCTGAATGAAAAAGGTCTCTTCGGAACCCTCCTTCGATGCTCCATCGAGAAAACGGAGGAACTCGTCGCATTCCGCAGCACCCCCCACGGCTGTCCCTTCTGGGGATTTGACCACCTCTGCACGATGCAGAAAAAGCACGGAACCGACTACATGCCCGCCGTGTGCATCCAGTTTCCACGGCAGTTATACAATCTGGAATTTTTCTGTGAAGAAACACTTTACCTTGCCTGTCCCGAGTCCGCAAGACTTTTTCTGGTGTCCGTATATGAAGATAAATCCTTTGATTTTACTGTATCAGAGGGCAGTGTTAATTATGAAGTCAACACGACAAATGATGACAAGGAATTTCTGGATTATCTGTTAAAGTCGAGAGATGAGCTGGTTTCCATGCTAAAAAATGGCACCCGCTTTGACAGCATGGCAATTATAGAATACGGCCGCGATGCACAAAATGCGTGCCTCGCGCAATCCCCGCTTCCCAGTCCGTTAGATTATGCATCTGAGGAACAGTATCAAGTCAGCTTTGAAAAAATGAATACCCTGTTTTTCAATGGATTTTATCACCCAAGCCTTCGAACGATATCACCATTTTTATTTCGATTGTGCAAAAAATATATCCATAAATTTGGTACATTGCGTCACACAAATCCCATCGCCGGAAATAAGAAGCTCGCCGCCCTGAAAAAAAGCTTGTATCAAAAAACGCCGGACTTAGACAACCTCCTGAACCGATATTATGAGTATCATCTATATACGGATTTCCTTGACACTTTTGAGGATTACAGCTTTTCGAAGCACCTGCTTTACGGCATTGCCAAAGCACATATGCTGTGGCTCTTCCTCGCACTCTATGCGGAAAACAGGAAACTACTCAGCACAGATGAAATTGCAAAAATTATTGCCGTGTATGAGAGAAGGGCACCCCAGATTGAAGATGCCCTAAAAAAGTTATGACATGCCTACAGCATCAACTGCCCTTCAATTCCGTCAAAGTCGATCGTCCTTACCATTCCATTCTTGTGCGTGATTGTCACTGGTCCATAACCGCCTCTTGACTGCGGATCCATATAAGTGATCTTCTGGATTGGAAACAGTTCGTCGTCCGTAAAGTCTGTTAGATCTTCTTTCGTGAGCACCTGCGAGACAAGTATCGCCTGCTCATAATGGTTGTGATTGCGCCTTGCAGTCTCAGCATACACGACAACCGACCTCTCCGAATCGGGATTTGTTCCAGTGCTGTTCACTGTTTCCAGACTGTCCCAGCCGTCGTAAATCGTCATGGCAAGCTGTTTCTCACACCCGATAAAATCCTTACCTTTCAGAATGACAGCATATGCCTTTCCGCCCTCGTATTCCTGCTCTTTGGTGATAATCTTTGTACCGTTGTCAGGAAAACCGTATGCCCCAAGTGTCAACTCAATCGGCTTCTTGAATAACCGAATCTTGTCCGCACGCACCACACCATAGGGAACAGTGTAATCCGCAAGATTCATCGCCTGTATCCAGTGACACTCCGTCTCCAGCTCATACCCGAAGAACTGTCTGCGATAGAGCACGCCGTCCTTCTCTCCATACCAGAACGTCACATTCGCCTTGTCATAGGTATCCGTAGTGACATCATGAAGAACATACTGCTGTGACTCCACGCTCTCCGACGGCGCAGACTCCCATGGATATTTTGTGTTAAAGCAAAGCTTGGAATAATTCCACATTCCATGCTCATCTTTCTTGTCCTTTACAACTTTTCCGCTTCTGAGTATCGTCTCACTGTTTGCCTTGTGGTTGCTAAAGCACAGTGCAGGACCATTCAGCACCGTTGTCTTAACTTCTTTTTCACCCAGTTTTTCCCATGTTCCGTTGTTTTCCTTCGCCGTCCAGAACGGGTGATCTTCGGGCAGATGCAGACACAGAAATGCTTTTCCGAGCCAGAAAGGTGACTCCGCGCATGAATACCCCTGCACTAACGGCGTGAACTGCCCATAAAATCCAAGTGTCGGTATTCCCTTATACAAAAAGTCCTCGCGCCCCAAAAACTGCATCAGTGATCCCGACGAAATACGCCTTGCAAGACCGGGATCCGCCTCATAATTTCGAAGCATCATATTGCCATCAAAAGCACTTGTCGCAGCATTGCGATAAATATTGCTTCTGCCCCACATATTTGTGAAGCCGTCCTCGTCAAAAAAGTCTGCATAGGTACGCATCAATGCATTAGAGTTCTCCTCAAATTTCTTTGCCAGATACGGCTCATGTTCATAGCCATACCACTGGTTCCAGAGCGGTGCATAGACATTAAACGCCCAGCAGGAATAATAGTCAAACGAATGCCCGTCACGATACCAGCCGTCCCCCGCGTAGTAGGCGAGAATCGCCTGCGCGTGCTCCCGCATGATATCCGCGTCGATCTCATAGCCCTCCATATTCAGAAATGCCATGTCCAGCATATTGAAAAGACGCCAGTTCTGCGGCACTGTATTTCCATGTGCATACTCAAGTAAAAAGTCCGCAATAACATCCTTCTCCTCTTTCGTGTATGTAGCCCAGATCTCCGCCTTGCTCATCCACAGACAAATAACCAGCGCACAGGTCTCAACTGTCTGCTGAAAGGCGCGGAAAGGATTGGGGTCTTTTGACAATTCTTTGCACTCTGCATAGCTTCCCACATACACGCTGTCCCCAGGTGTGCATGACCGCAGGATATGGCTCTTGTAATAATCTCTGACACAAATGTCATTTATCACCAGTTCTGGTTTAATATGTATGAGCGGCGCTGCGATAAATAGCGAGCGCGCAAGCCCCTCAAAATACTCTGCCTTAAATTCCCACACTGCGTCCGCGCTGTGCGGATAAGTGACCTTTGTCTCCTTGCGCGGCATCACGACAGGGTCTTTGAAATCCTTGATATTCTGGAAAATACCATTTAATAAGTACTCAGCCGCCTCTATCCAGCTCTCCCTCGTCAGCCCGGTGTACGGGCTCAGATCATAATCTAAATGTTTTGGTTGGAATATATTTTTCACACTAACTCCCACTCGCCCGCTTTGGCGGGCACTCAAATCAAGATGGTGAAATTTTAATTTCACACTAACTCTTTCATTTTTTATATCAGTTACCAGATCGTTTCTCAACAGTTCCTTACCAGATAAAAAGCTCTTTTCCCATCAATTTCCAGATTGCTTCTATAAAATAATAGTCGCCGTAGATGATCGAAAACTCATGCTCTGGGTCGTGATATGCCGCTGTACATTTTTCCACCAGATTGTCTATATTCTCATCCCAGCTGCAACGCTTGTCAGCGAGCGCCTTGAGCATCTCTAAAGCCGCATCTTCATATTTTGCCTTTTCATTATCAGGCACATATTTTGCAAGTTCCAACAGGCCGCAGGACACAATGACCGCCGCTGTAGAATCCTCATACGCCGGTGCCTCTGGCTGCCTGAAATCAACTGGTATCAGCTTCGATTCAGGGATATTCGCAATAAAGTAATCCGCCACCTTCCTGGAGATTTCAAGATAGCGCACCTCTTTCGTATGGATATAGCTCAGGATAAAACCATACACTGCCCACGCCTGCCCTCTTGTCCACGAGGAACCATGACCATAGCCCTGTCCGCCGACGGAGTGAAGATATTCGCCTGTCTCGGCATTAAACTCAATAATGTGCTTTGCTGAACCATCCTCGCGGATAAAATTTTTGATCGCAGTATCTGCATGCATCTTTGCAATGTGATAAAACTTCGGATCGTGAAGCTCGTCACCTGCCCAGTACAGAAGCGGCAGGTTCATCATACAGTCAATGATCGCGCGCCCGGCAAAAGATCCGTCCTCATTTCCATCCCAGTTGTTCCATGCACGGATAAATTTCCCGACTGGATTAAAACGGCTCGCGAGACTGTCCGCTGCAAGAAGTGCCCTGTTCCTCGATGCCATGTCCCCTGTCAGATGATAGTGTGCAACTGCGGTCGGCATCCACTTGAAACCACTATCATGATCCATTCCCTGACGATTCATGAGATTTTCGTCGAGCTTAATCTCTGTCCGCAGTGCATTTTCCAGATAGACTGGTTCCTTTGTTGCATGGTAGAGCTGCCACATCATACCGCCCCAGAAACCGTTTGTCCACCAGCAGATCTCTGTCGTTCCCCTGTCGTCAAACACGCCGTCCTTTGTTGTGTACGGGATTTTGTTCCGGCTCCGCTCTGCCACCTTTTTTTCCTTTGCGAGAATCTTATTGTAGACCTCGCTGATCCATTCTCTTTCCATATAACATCTTCCTTTCTAATGCAATATCATGTGCCATCAGTGCCTCTCATGCTTCACTCCCATACGCGCCGCCTCCGCCTTTATTTAGGAACTGTAGAAAAATAACTGACACATCTTAACTTGTTTGTATCACTTATTTTCCTACAGTTCCTTATGGGCAGTTCCATATTCTACAGGAACATATTTCCATCGATACGACTTGCCGCCGATTATTTTATGGGAATCCTGTGACTCGCACACAAACTCGTTCATATTGATATATTTGTGCATGGCAGTCCTTACTTCTTTCTCTGTGAGTTCTACATCAGAACATGCACCAATCCCGGTAAAGCGGACCTCGCCTTCAAACGCAAACGGAACATCTTCTCCATACTCATCATTCCAGTATACATTCGCCGTTCCCGACCACCGCACCAAAAATATATTTCCGCGGCGCTCCAGAAATTCGATTTTCCCCTTTGTGACCGCCTCATGCTCAAACACACATAAGTTTCCTGCTTCCTCACCGTTTGCATTGTACTCGGATTCCCAGACCAGCGTCTGTCCCTCCAGTTCCTTCCACGAGGAGATATTCAATGTAAATCCATTATTGTGATACAGACGCGGTGATACAGATTCGTAAAAGGGCTCCTCGTCCTCGTCAAGCTCCTCCAATTCCTCCTCGCTAAGCTCACAGACAAAATCACCTTCTTTCATGAAAATATCAATCGCCCAGTCAAACGTTTCCTCCGCCTTCATGCTCCCTGCACGCTGATTCACTTTGGGTTCCATATATGTCGCCCAGACCGTCGCGCTTTCCACCTCAAATTCTAACTTTCCTAACCGGAACATATCCGCACCTTCTCTTTCCTATAATGATACTTATCATAAAGAACATTACAATCCTTAAAACGTTCTCAAGAACATGCCCACTGTGCCAGAACTTTGGAAAAATCCTGTTTCTGCAAATCCTCTGACCGAATAAGGAAATTCAGCGTTCCTCCATTCAAGGAAATAAATGCTTTCTCTCCAATATCCCCACATGGATAGGTAAAAGTGTCGCCGTCCAACTGAAAGAGAAGCATATCCCATGCAGGTAATTCTTCGCCATAAAGGCGTGGATCATCCTGCTCATACCGCGGATAGCCTCCCATTTTGCAGCCACCGCATTTCATCTGCTCTATGATCTGTTCCAATGCCTTTCGATTTGGATGTTCCCGGTTCTCTGGTGTTTCATCATATATCTCATAAGGCATATATCTTTCTGGATCTTCCTCGGGCAGACGCTTTTTCAAAGCCTCCGCAAAAAGGATACCAAACCGAAAATCCTCATAGTTAACCCCTTCCTGTCCGATTGGCTGGAACGTCATTTTCAGCGGTTCATCAGGAACACGCCATAATCTTTCTTCAGTATTCCAAGGGGCGGGCATTTTAGCGATACACTCTGACTCAGTAACCGTGTTGTCCACTTCCGGATACCAGCATACTTTCCATTGACTCTGCACCGTCCAATCCTCTTCGCTGTACAAGCCAAAGCCGCCGTCATAGTCAAAATCCGACAGGAAAAACTGCAAAATACCTTTCTTGGGAAAATCCTCCATGGATGGCATTTGCGCAAAGTTGATTTGTGCACACAGCCATAGCATTTGACCATCATCTCCCATGGGATATTTCCCATCGTGGGGCAGATAAGGAATGCCACCCAAATGACTATCTGTGATGCCAAATGTCTCCTGACTAAATTGCAAATGGCATACTGACTGCCCGCTCTCTGTCTGAATTTCATCCACAATCTCCTGACAGAGACGGATTTTTTCCATGTTTGCCTTTTCTTCTTCAAAATGCATCGTTGACACCTCCACCATTTCATTCTGATTTCATATCTTGATTTTATCACTACTGGCTATCGCCTTCAAGACACAATTGTTAAACTGATTTTGAATCTGTTCAAGCCATCCTGCCAAAGTGGTATAAATCGAACAGGGAAAAATCTTTCCCCTGCTCGCGCGCCGCCGATGCGCCACTCCATCGGCATATTTCGTGTGCATAAAAATCGGGAAGCCGAAAAACTACACTTCCCACCCCTGCTGCTTAAAAATCTGCCGAAAGATTAACGACTGCAGATACGCTGTCAGACCGACACTCATCAGCAGCAAAGGCCAGAATCCAAATACACCAACGGCAGCAATACATAAAAAAATGACTAGTCCAAACACTGTCCATCCAAAATAACGGATCGCAAGGAAAAAAGCCACTTTGATGTAACCAACTGGCGACTGACTGATGCGCGCCACAACCGGAAATACATACAGCACTGTCATCAAATATACCAATGCAATCACAGCAAACGCGGACATCAGTGCAGCGGCAGCCCGACTTTTTAACTGCATACAGATATAAAAATCCCCCGCGAGCACCATACCTGCTGCCAGCACCATGAGCCACACTGTTGTCGCTTCCTTGAAAAACCGGACAAAATTCTTGATATACATCTGTGTCAGATATTCCTCCTGATTATCCGCCATCTTTAATGTAATGTAGTAAATCGTGGTTGTCGATGCACCGATCGTTATAATCGGTATAGAGGTCACAGCCCACAGCAGAGTCAGATATGCAAAATCAATCAACCGTCCCATAAATTTCCACACAGGACTGTCATACGAAAAAACCTTACCCATGATACATCACCTTTTCCAGGAACTGTTCAAAAAACCTGACGGAGCACTTTCTGAACAGTTCCTTATTGCCATTGTAACATGATACCTCTAACCTTTCAGTCCAGTTGCCGCAACACCTTCCACAAAATATTTCTGCAGGCACAGGAACACAACCAGCACCGGAATCAGTGACAGCACCGAACCTGCCATGATCAGGCCATAATCCGATGAATACTGACTGATGAACATTTTAAGTCCAAGCTGTATTGTCTTCTTACTCTCACTCTTTAAATAAATCAAGGGTCCCAAATAATCATTCCATGTATTTACAAACGTAAAGATCGTCAGCGTTGCAAGGGACGGCTTGGAAAGCGGAAGCATAATGCTCGCATAGATCCTGTACTCACTCATGCCGTCAATTCTTGCCGCCTCACAGAGTTCATCGGGAATCCCCTCATAAAACTGTTTCATCATAAATACACCAAATGCCGAGAACGCCTGAAGGCAAATGATCGCCAGAAGCTTGTCATTTAACCCGAATTTACGCATCATGATAAACTGCGGAACCATGTACACCTGCCAGGGCATTGCAATCGTTGCAATATAGGCAAAAAACAGCGAATTCTTATGCTTAAAATCGAGCTTTGCAAAAGAATATGCAGCAAAGCTGCTGGTCAAAAGCTGTAACAGTGTGACAACAATTGTCAGAAATACTGTGTTTTCCACGAATTTGAGCAGCGGAATCTTTACCCAGATATCATGATAGTTGCTCCATTTCGGCGTTTCCGGAATCAGAACGAACGGATTCATCTGGAACACCTGGCGGTCACTCTTGATGGAAGCCGAGAGCATCCACACAAACGGAATCACCATCAGTGCTGCTATGATAATCAGAATAATATATACAAGTGTCTTACTCAATGCGGCTTTTCTTCTTGCAGACTTCATTCTACACACCTCCTTATGATAACAAAATTGTTATGACTGGTACTTCTTCTGTCCCCTGAACTGAATCATAGTGACCACAAATACCATCAGGAACAGAACCATGGCAACTGCACTGGAATACCCGAGTTTCCAATCAATAAATGCTTTCTGGTAAATATAGTACACCAGTACGGTAGATGAGGTAGTCAGTTCCCCGCTTCCACCACCAGCAAGCATGATTGCCACGTCATAAACTTTAAAGCAGTTGATCGTCAGCATCACAACAACAAAAAATGTCGTAGAATGAAGCTGCGGCCATGTGATGTACAGAAATTTCTGCCATGTATTTGCCCCGTCGAGCGATGCCGCCTCATACAGCTCTGCCGAGATGCCCTGAAGTCCTGCAAGGTAAATAACCATATAGTACCCCATGAACCTCCATACGCTGAACAGGATCATGCTCAGAAGAACCAGACTTCCGCTGAACCATTGCGGCAGCTGGTCAACAGGAACGTTAAAAACAGTGTGCAAAATATTATTAATGGGTCCCTTTGAAGGGTGGAACAGCATTTTCCATACAGAAGTCACTGCGACAAGCGATGCGACATATGGGAAAAAGGACAGCGTCCGGAAAACACCTCTCCCGATTACTTTCTGGTTTAACACGATCGCAAGGGCAAGTGATGCGATCATGGTGAGCGGAACCGTTCCGACACAGTAAATGATCGTATTTTTCAGCGCTGCCTTGAAAAAGATATCCTTTCCAAGCTGCTTAAAGTTACCAAGTCCCGCAAAGGTAATCGGATTGCTTCCGTCCCAGTTTAAAAATGCCAGGGCAAATGCAAATACAATAGGAACCAGCGTAAATACGGCAAAACCGATAAAGTTCGGCGCGATAAACGAATATGCCACCAAATCCCTTTTTGCCTGACGGCTCAGTCCTTTTGCCATAAGAATCCCTCCTTCGAAAATATTATTTTTGAAAAATAGAGCCGGCCATAAGCCGGCTCATGAAAATATCACATTAATAAGTTCAGATTATGGATTAATAATTGCCTGAACTGCCTCGTTCATTGCTGCGATGCCATCGTCGATCGACATCTCACCGCTCATAATAGAACCATGATAAGAATCAAGTGCACTGTTGATCTCGGATACGTTCTCCGCATAAGGAACCTCGAGATACAGGTTGGATACTGTCAGCGCTTCCTTAGATGCATCGTCTGTCGGGAATCCGCTCAGACCTGTGATGATATCCATCGCCTCGTCCGTCATGATGGCAGGGAAGTTACCTGTCTCAGCCATAACCGCTGCGCCTTCCTCACCGCTTACCCACTTCACGAAAGCCCATGCTTCGTCAGGTGTATCTGTCACAGATGTAACGGAAAGACCTGTGATCGTACCTAATGTAGAACCTGGCTCCACACCGTCAGCATGAGGATACTTTACCATACCCCAGTTGCCGCAAAGGCTGGAATCATACTCGCCGCTCTCAAGGTTGGAGAGCATGGTTGCGATAAACCAGGAACCCATGTTCATCATCGCCACGTCGCCGCCTGAAAATGCTGCAGAATAGTGGAGTCCCTCAGCCTTCAAGTCTGTGTACTTGCGGCATACACCGTCTTTCTCCTGATTCAGTACCATCTCATAATAAGGCTTCATAAACTCATACTCGCCATCGAGAATCGTGTGCTTTCCGTCAAGAACGGAAAACAGCTGCACAGCAGACCTCCATGTGTGATAATGTGTACCATAAATCTGCGAACCAAAAGTTGTGTCTGTCATTTCCTTTGCAAGCGCATCATACTGGTCAAAAGTCATATCGTTTGTGGGATAGTCCACACCCTTCTCGTCAAACAGATCCTTGTTGTAGAACACAACCCAGAAATCGTTTCTGAACGGCAGCTCATAAAGGCTTCCATTCACTGTAATCTGGTCTGTAGTACCTGCATATTTGCTCAGGTCAATTCCGTCCGCTGATATGTAGTCATCCAATGACATAATTGCGTTTTTCTGCACTAATGTCGCATATCCAGGTACATCCTTGATTGTTACAACATCAAAGTCGGAGCCATCGCCCGAAAGCTCTGTTGCTAGAACTGTCATATAATCTGTAGATCCAAGGTCTACCATCTCGATGGTCACGTTTGGAGCCACTTTTTGATATGCGTCTGCAAGCGCCTGCCAATAAGATGTGGATTCCTTATCCCATATTGCCCACTTCAATGTGACAGATGCCGCATCTGTGTCTGCTGCCGCTGGTGTATCTGTGGAAGCAGACGTCTCCGCCGGTGCCGCATCATTGTTGTCTGCCGCCGCCTGTGTCTGCGGTGTCTGGTCTGTCGATGCCGAATTACCCGCATCGGAACCAGAACAGCCTGCAAGCGATGCAATCATCGATGCCGCCAATACTACACTCAAAAGTTTCTTTTTCATAATGATCCCTACCCTTCTTTTATTTTGGATACTTACATTATATTAATTTTAGATAAAAATAAGAATGTTTTAATTATCTAAATGATGTAATATTTATTGATATGATTATAAATATGGCATGTAAAATATTATGATTTCATGTAATATTTTAAGAGAAATACAAAGGATATGTCCAAAACACGCCCTGAATTCCATATCTTTTACAATTTTTGACAGCCTGCATAATCTTTTACAATACCGAAACGCTCGATCATCAATTTCAATATTGTTGTCCGATTTTGAATATTCACATATGGAGACTCTTATGAGATCTTCGCTATTATAGAATGCATATTCCCCTAATGCAACTGAGTCACAATCTATTTTAACAGTGACCAGATCTTTACAACTGGAGAATGCGCTGTCTTCCATTTCTATCTTAGCCCCGCTTATTGTCAGGCTGTCAAGTGAGCAATATTGAAAGCAGCTTTGACGCTTAAAATTTTATTACTGTTCACTCTCAATGTCATTTAGTTAAGCTATAGGGTTAGACGTTAAAATATACCCTAACGTAACAGTTCATCCATGCAGAACTGTTACGCATCAGGCCGTGCAGAATCGCTTCGCGATGGCTTGATGCATCTTTGCCACTACTTGTTCTTACGGACTTTGCGGCATAGTGCAAAGTCCTACACTGAACTGTAACAGCAGGCGTTCAATAAGGCGAAACTTCAATTGCAAAAAAATTGGAATTGGGCTATAATATTCACAAATCAACCAGACAGGCAGGACAGGAGTGTGCGATATGGGACGGTATTTGAACAGAGGTAATCAGAAATATGCCAGATTTTCAGCAACAAAGTATTTTGTAGACAAGACTGGGATCATCAACAAGCTGCTGGAAAAGGATGATGATAAAAAATTCATTTGCAACAGCCGCCCGCGCCGCTTTGGAAAATCAATCACGGCACATATGCTCGTGGCATATTTCAGCAAGGAAGCGGACTCAAGAGATCTGTTTGAGCCGTTGAAATGTGTAAAAGACAAAGTTTTTTTAGAGAATCTCAATAAATACGACACGATTTTTCTGGATATACAGGCGCAGTTTGTAAAAGCGAAAGATCAGAATGTGAATCCCAATAAATTTCTGCAGAAAAATGTGGTAAAGGAGCTGCAGGAGGCATACCCTGACTTGATTGACGAAGATGTGATATTAGCGGAGGCACTGGCAATCATCAATGTGGAAACAGGGAATGAATTTGTCATCATTTTTGATGAGTGGGATTATCCGATCCGGGAACTTCCCGAGAACAGTAAGGAGCGGTTGGATTACATCGAATTTCTGCGAATGATGTTCAAAAATGCCGAGGCGCAGGATTATATCCGACTTGCGTATCTGACAGGAATCCTTCCGATGATCCGCGCAAAAGGGCAGTCTGCGGTGAATAACTTTGATGAATATACGATGCTCGATGCAAGGGACTTGGGCGGTGATATTGGTTTTGTCGAGGAAGAAGTGCGGGAACTCTGCGAAAAGCATGGTGTGTCAGCAGACGAAATGAAGTACTGGTATGATGGGTACAATCTAAGTGGTGTGGAAGTGTACAATCCCCTGTCAGTGGTACAGGCGGTGGAATGCAAAAAGTTTCAGCAGTATTGGACGGAGACAGGAACATATGAAGATATACGCAGTCTAATTGAATATAATTTCGATGGATTAAAGGAAGCGGTTATTCAGATGCTTTCCGGAAACCGTGTGTCTGTCAGCGTGTTTGGCTGCAGAAATGACATGCATACATTTCACAATAAAGACCAGATTATCACGACTCTGATTCATCTGGGCTATTTTGCGTATGATGATGACAAGCAGGAGGCGTATGTGCCGAACAAGGAAATCCGGGAAATTTTTTATCACTATATGGAAAATGATCAGAGTGATACATTGTCGGAGTTTCTAAAATATTCTAAAGAAGCGTTGGCAGCAGTGCTTGGTTCAGAGCAGGAACGTGTTGCAGAATTGGTACAGAAAGTGCACAATGACTTTATTTCCAGTATTGAATACAATGATGAAAATTCGTTAAACTGCACAGTCATGATTGCGCTTCTCGCCTCATTTGCGTATTATCAGAAACCGATCCGCGAGTTTCCGTGTGGAAAAGGATTTGCGGATTTAGTTTATCTGCCGCTGCCGAAATATCCGCAGCGACCAGTGATCGTCGTGGAATTAAAGTGGAATCAGGGTGCAGATGCGGCAATTAACCACATCAAAGAAAAGAGATATCCTGATTCGCTCAAGGACTATTATGGTGAAATTCTGCTTGTGGGAATCAGCTATGAGAAAAAGACGAAAGAACATACTTGTATCATTGAACGGGTGGAGAAATAGATCGAATATGAATAATGGGCAACAGTAAAATAAAAATATATGATAAAAGAAGTATCAATCTGACCTGGAGCAATGGTAAAAACATATAGCAGGGAGCAACATGGAAGGTGAAAGCGATGAAAGCGCAAAGGAGAGGCCGGAGACTTTGGTTTCTGATGACAGGATTTGTTTCTGGAATCGGTATTGGTCTGGCTGTGGCATGGGGTGACTTGTATCTACATAGGGGGGCAGAAGATGCAGTCGTTTCGGAGACAGTAATGACAGCAGTGGACTATCCGTTTAGCTATTTGACAGAAGGGTGGTCGCTTGTGCTGTGCGAGATGGCTGAGGGCAGTATGCGCAACGGACGGGAATTTCGGCTGTATGATGATACCGGAAAACTGGTGCAGGTATTTCCGTGCGGTATCGCCGAAGGCGAGTTGACGTATCGGTTTGACAGGCTGTTTCATGATTACGGTTATGATAAGGATTTAATCATTTTTCCCGCAGATGCGGCGGATACAAAGGCGATGGGACTCTGTTATCCGTGGGAGGAGAAGGAGAACTGTTTTTCGACAGAGCCAGTGCAAGTTCCCTGGTATCAGGAATGTGAAGCAAATGATAATGTGTTTCTAGTCTCCAAAACAGCAGGAAATGTCAAGATGAATACACTCTGCCGTATCAATGAGAAAAGCAGGCAAGTGGTAGAGCTGCACAAATGGACGTTGACAGCAGGCAGTGATTCAGAGGAGGATTCCAGCAAGAGGGAACTCCTGCATATCTGGGATTGTCTGGAGCAAAAAGATATTTATTTTGGTTATGTGGAGCGCGACCGGCTGGGAAATTTGGCGAACGACCAGTATTATCAGTTTTTATTCCGAAATGGTCTGCAGCAGTTTTGGCAGTGGGAAAATAGTGATGAGATCAAGCTTTGCTGCATCACAGAGAACGGTGTGGAATATCTGACATATGCAGATCGTGAAGCACTTCTGGCAGCTTATGGTTTTGAGGGAGAAAAGCCGTTTTATGAGTATCATGACCAATTTCAGAATCGGATTGTAGAGATGTATTTTGATGCAAAAAAAGGACAAGGCTGCGGGATTTTCTATGACTATAATTACAACTACGACTTGGAGAAGGTAACGCGCTGCTGGGGATTTTGCTTCGATGAGGTAGTGCGCGGAAAGTGGGACGAGGACACTTTTTCTACGCTTTCCTATGATGGCAGAGACGCCAGAAGGAGTAATGTATCAGGATATCAGGAAAACTATGTATACACAGACGATGGAATGCTGTCCTTCTTTGAGGCAAGGGGGACAGTTGTGGATTATGGGGAAGGTGAACCTTCGGAAGAGAGTCTGCTTTCTATGCAATACATATACCGCGATGACAGGACGTTGTATTTCAAACATTATCATCATCACCATATCTTGTTTGGTACGTCATTCTGGGGACAGGATAGTTATTACGATGAGCAGGGCAGACTTGCCCAGCGGTATGCTTATGTCACACATGGAAGCTACAACTTTTTTTACATCTATGAGGGTAACAGAGCAGATCCCGCCTATTGTCTGTGGCTTGATATGAATGGAGGATATGCAGATGCGGTGCTGACTGCTTATTGAGGGTCTTGCTGCGAAATATATGTTTCCACATATCGTATAGCGTTTTGAAAAGAACATGAAGCTGCTATTGATCATACTCTGGGGGCTTGGCAGATATGCAGTCTTCAAACGCAGTACACAAATATTTAATGTATTCCCTTTTTGCAACTGCCGCCTGCCATTCTTGTGGAATGCTGTCAGCTCCATAATAAATACCTGCCAGCCCACCGGCAACTGCTCCGGTTGTGTCCGTGTCGTCACCGAGATTTACCGCTCTTAGTAAACATGATTCATAGGAATCCGTTTGAAGAAGACACCAGATTGCCGCTTCCAGAGTGTGCACGACATATCCGCTGCTTTGGATATCGTTTTCTGATAGATTTTTAAATGCTGTCACATCTTTCAGGCGGAGATAGGAGGAAATATCACTACAGCCTTGATTTTCATAATACCGAAATGCTTCTGCAATGCCTTGTTGTATTCCCTCAGTTAAGGGAATTTTACCTGATATGAATGATAATGCAATACTGATATAAATGCCGCAGCCGATCAGACTGATTGGGTGTCTGTGCGTTAATGAAGAAATATTATGTATGATCCCCATGCGCTCGTCTATCGTTAGCCCGGAATGTGCATTAATATAAAATGCAGTCGGAAGAATACGCATCAAAGAGCCGTTTCCATTTTCAAATTCTGACGCACCGCCGCATTTTAAGGGTTCGCATCTTCTTCCATAATTCATGATTGCCCTGCTGGTTGCATTTCCGACATCAAATACTTCTCCGGTGGCTGTGTACTCGCCATAGAGAAGCCACTCGGAAAATTTATCCATGATATCATAATAGTCAAGTCCTTGATTTTTAATGATGCTGTCCAATAATGCCAAAGTCAGGCTTGTGTCATCAGACCATGTTCCTGCTGGCTGGTGATGCGTTCCGTACTCCCGCATAGTGATAACAGGATCTATTGCAATAGCTGCTCTGGATTCAAATTCTACAGGTACTCCTAAAGCGTCTCCGATTGCAACGCCCAGGATTCCGTCATAAATTTTAGACATCTGTTTTACCTCGCTTTAGCTGTCTTTAGGTTCTACAGTTCTAATAAATCTGCAATACAGATATTCAGATCTTCATAAATACAAACTGGAATCGTATCCTCAAAAGAATAGAGGTTTGTAAGTTTTTCATGTTCAAAATCGTATACGATAACAGCACGTTTTAGGGGATTTACGATCCAGTATTCCCGCACACCTGCAGTGCGGTATTTAAAAAGCTTGATACCATAATCTGTTTCCGGGTTTGAGGGGGAAGTGATCTCAATGATCCAGTCCGGCGCTCCGACGCAGCCTTTGTCATCCAGCTTGTTCTTGTCGCAGATGACAGAAATGTCCGGCTCGACATAGTTCTTGTCATCTTTATTCAGAAAAACGGAAAATGGTGCGGCATACACTTCGCAGTTTCCTTGTTTGGAAGTAATATAATTCGCGATTGTCTGATGTAATTTCCAACTGATTTTTTGGTGAATGCGGTTTGGCGGTGCCATATTGTAAATGCGTCCATCAATCAGTTCTGCCCGCTCGCCATCTGGCAGCGTGTAGATATCTTCGAGTGTATAAATTTTTTCCTGTGGTAATGCCATAACCAGATCTCCTTTCAAAAAATATATTTATAATATGATTATACATTTGCAGATTTTTCTGTCAATATAATTGTATTTCATATCCATACTGATGTAATATGTAGTCTGAGTCAATCCTCTCATCATAAATACCTTTTACGCGTGTAAATCCGTTTTTGGAATACAGTTGAATGGCAGGGGTATTGATGTCCGCAACAAACAGGCGCAGGTATTCTGCACCCAAAATCCTGGCGGTTTCTTTGGCTTTTGCAAGCATCCGGCTGCCGATGCCTTTTCTGGAATAGTTTGGATTGACACCAAGACGGTCAAGGTACAATGCTTTGCCAGAACAGCCTTCCCATTCGACAGCACTTTCACCAGAATTGGACTCGCACAGGGCAAATGCGGATAGGATTTCCGTATTGTCCAGCATCAGATAAAGTCGGTTGTTCATGATGTCGCCCTCAAAAAATTCACAAGGATATATATCGTCCCAGATTGGAATCTGGTTGTCGTTCATATGTTGTATGATGTCACAATATATCTGTTTAATTTGTGGTAAATCCTGTATCACAGCCAGTCTAAAATTCATATTTATCCCCCTCGCTACCTGGGCACATATGCTTTTTCTGTGTCCCTGTCATAGATGTATACTGGATTTTCCTGTGTGTTTGTAACCGCCCAATCATATCTTCTGCAGAGCAGGGCGATAAAATTATCCTGTATTCTGTCATAAACAGCTTCGATCTCATTGATCTGCCTTAAAAATTCTGCATAGGTTATCTGTTTTCCGGATAAAAGGATATCACCTTTATAAAACTCTATTTCCACGATCATACATCACCAATGCTTTGGCGGCTTGTACTCCCGCCATTCTCCATTTTCCAATATTTCATAACAGCCCCATTGGGGATTGCCGGTCTCCCGTCCTTTTACACGAATCGGTAAAATACAATCGTATTGACAACCAGGCAATGGATCGTCAATCACAATCCAGCCTTGTTCATCCAATTCATTTTCAAATTCTTCCATTGCGGTTTCAATGTCATCACTGTAGGAATCGTAGGTGCTGAATAGTGCATCCCTGTCCGTATAATAGTAAGTGTAAACGCCTGTTCCCGGCAGCTCATGGATCATCACTTTATAAACCATTTTCGTTTTATTACATGGATATGGTTCTTTTAAATAACCATACATTCTCATTTTGATACCCCTTGCGTGCTCCGACACGTATAACTTTGACATCATTCGATCATACTGGTCAAATCGCTAAAACCTGCATTTTTCAGAAGCTGTTTCATGCCATCGAGAACCTCTTCCTTGGAATAATTGTGCTGTTTCAAAAAGTCATCTTCCTGCTCACTTAGGTACTGATAAAAAAGGGCAGCAGCGGCAACTTCGTTTTTATTAGCGTAATCAATTCCGTCTAATAAAATATTTTCAGCCTCATTCATTTTGCCCTGATCTACCATCGCCTTTAACTCATTTAGCTTTTTTCCGGATACTTCGTATTTATTTTCATTTTCCTGCTCAACAGAGACATATTTTTTGCCGAAAAGCAATGAAAATAATACTCTGACCATCTCCTTGATTACCCTCATGATGTAGTCCTTTTCATACTCAAAGTTCACGGGACAGTTCCTCCTTCTGTGGTAATATAATTGCTCAAGTTTTTCTGTATACTCATGATTGACTCCTCAAATGTAATCCTATCAAATATAGTTAAGAACTCACCTCGCGCTCATGTTTGATCTGTTCAAGCATATATCTGGCATACTCTTTTGCGAGTATATCGTCTAACGGCATGGAGTAATTTGTTTCGTATTCTGCCAGCGCATCTGAAATCAAATTCGCATACTTTTCAGAAACATTTTCAAGTCCCCATTTTCCACCTTCCAGTTTTGACAGAATCAGACCTTCCTTACAGTAAGCAAGTACCCGGCACAGATTGAGTATGATATAGGTAGGACTTTCGATCATTTCCTCCTGCGCATTCTCAATATCACCCCAGATGCTGTCAAAATAGTCTGCGCTGCTGACTTCAGAAAAGACTTCGCGAATCGCTTTCCCACAAAGAGCCTTGCCCCTGTGATATATGATGGTAAAATGAGCTGCCAGATCTTTGTCTGTCCCTTTCATCTTTTCCACATAATCTTCAGGATTGGTCTGATACCAGTTTAAGTGGGTTATGGAAAAATGAAGTTCAAAAGGAGTCGGATATATAAACGGTCTGCATACATTCTCCCTGACAATGCTGAGTTCGATTCCCTTTTTGGGAGCCTGTTTATTCAGTTCAATGACCATATCCATATATGAGCGTTTTGTTGCGTTTGAAAGCTCCTCTTTGACAACAATGATAAAGTCAAGGTCGCTCTTTTGACCGTTAAAACAACCCATCACAGCAGAACCGTGAAGATAGATACCTACCAGATTTTCGCCTATAATATTTTGATTTCGGCTTACAAAATCGTCTATTAAATCAGAATATTCATTCATAATAAGTTCCCCTTATTTTGCGCATTTCTCCCCAGACGTTATCGCCATAGTTGCTTACCAGAACAGAAACCATACCATTATTCGGATTATACTCTGAGATAAAACTTACACCAGGATCACAGCCTTGAAAATAGGCAAAATCTTTGCCAGCGGGATTATCAATAATCCATAGACCATATCCATAATGACTTTCGTTTGTATTGCCGCCGTCACCGCTCTGTTTGCTGAGCATCTCAGATACCAATGCTCTGGAAACCAGCTTTTGGTCCAATAAATTTGTCCAAAAGCGTACAATATCCGGTACAGTGATAAATGCGCCGCCAGCGCCAGTGCCCTTCGCATCGACAGAAAAGATATTGGTGCGGAAGTTGTTCGTTTCAGCACAGTATATATAGCTGTTGGCGCATTTTGCGGGCAGCCTGTCAAGCTCATAATAACCTGTCGATTTCATGCCGCATATGTCAAAAACACGGAGCTTTAAGTATTGGTCAAATTCCATTCCGGTCACAGCTTCTATGATCATGGCAAGCAGCACATAACCGGAATTGTTGTATTGGAATTTTTCGCCCCGCGGATACATCATTGGCTTATTGATAAACAATGGAAGTAAATCGCGGTTGTGCCTGATTTTGTAATTCGGATAGTCTTTCCACAAATCCCCGTATTCGTCCATGATGCTCTCATCAAAATAATCTGGAACTCCAGAGGTATGTGTCAAGAGTTGTTTTACGGTAACATCTCTGTCAATGTTGTGCCATTCCAGGTCAAGATGTTTACCAAGGGTATCATCAAAATGAATTTTTCCCTGTTCAATTAACTGGAGTATTCCAACAGCGACAAAGACTTTTCCAGCAGATGCACTTGCAAAACGGGTGTCAAGTGTATTTGGGATTTCATTTGCCAAGTCGGCATAGCCAGATGTCTTTTCGTAAATCACTTTGTTATTTTGTATGATATAGATATTTCCTCTGAAGTTGTTGTCAAACATTTTTATTTCACCATACCTTTCTTTGCTGTATATGATTATTTTTTCGTATACACTTCTCTACAGCTCCGCAAGCATCTGTGCCGGATTTTCAGCCGCCTTTACTTTGTCAAAGGCCTTTACAATCATACCCTCCTCATCGATCAGATAAGTGGTCCGCACCACGCCCATGCTGACTTTCCCATAATTTTTCTTTTCCTGCCACACATCATACGCTTGAATGCAGGAAAGTTCTGTGTCAGAAAGCAGCGTAAACGGAAGCCCATATTTTTCCACAAATTTTTTGTGCGATAACACACTGTCCTTGCTGATACCCACTACAACAGCGCCCTTCTCCTGAAACTGGGGATACAGCTCCCCGAAGCTGCATGCCTGCTTTGTGCAACCTGCTGTGTTATCTTTTGGATAAAAATATAAAATAACCTTCTTACCCTTGTACTCCTCCAATGTATGAATCTGTCCATTCTGATCCGGCAGTGAAAACGCTGGTGCTTTGGTTCCTGTCTGTAACATTTGATTGACCTCCTCTGGTTTTTCATTTATGTATATCCCTCATCATCCCCGCGGGATTCAATAACGCCTGCAAATCTCTTGATGTCGTCGAAATGATTTTCAATATATCTCTGACTCATAATCAGACAATAGAATTTGATTTTGTCCTTTTTCAAGAAGCTTTTGCGAATGTATCATTAAAATACTATCACAAACATGCTCATATTTCAAATACTCCCTGCCTATCTCCATCATATTGAGATGAAAATATTTTTCACCTAATCTAAATAGGTGCAAAGCCAACCGCTTTGTGATATACTTTGCTTAGGAAAACAGCTCCTAAGGAACTGTACAATAATAAAATGATTTTCACGAGGTATGCCATGAACTACTCCGATATTTTAAAATCTGAATCCTACAACTTCCTAC
Organism: Lachnospiraceae bacterium; assembly: GCA_029067205.1. GTDB lineage: Bacteria > Bacillota > Clostridia > Lachnospirales > Lachnospiraceae > COE1. Next base: position 7,348 of record JAIEEY010000230.1, on the reverse strand, counting down.
AGTCTGACGAGCACCTTGGCAAGCATGTAATCCTGTTGGGGCTAGCCGGAAGCTATTCCTATGGCACAAACAATGAAAACAGCGATATCGATGTCCGCGGCGTCACCCTGAACAGAAAATCTGACCTGATCGGGCTGACAGGTTTTGAGCAATATGTGGACACGCAGACCGACACAACGATCTACAGCTTCATGAAAATGATCACACTGCTTCTCAGCTGTAATCCCAACACCATAGAACTGCTTGGACTCAATCAGGAGCATTATCTATATCTGCATCCACTCGGTCAGGAATTGATCGGCAACGCACATCTGTTTCTATCCAAGCGCGCGATCCAGTCCTTTGGGGGCTACGCGGATGCACAGCTGCGGCGCCTGCAGAATGCGTTGGCGAGAGACTCCTATCCACAGAGCGAGAAGGAACAGCACATTTTCAACTCCGTGAAGAATGCCATGTATGATTTTCGGAAACGCTACGAGTCCTTTGAAAACGGCGCGATTCGCATCTATACAGACAAAGCGGTCAACCCCGATTTCGAGACGGAGATTTTTGTCGACACCAACCTGACGCACTATCCGCTGCGCGACTATAAGAATATCTGGAACGAGATGAACAACATTGTCAAGGACTATGACAAGCTCGGAAAACGCAACCGCAAGAAGGACGACAACCATCTGAACAAACACGCTATGCATCTGATTCGGCTCTTCATGATGGCAATCGACATTCTGGAAAAAGGCGCGATCCGCACCTACCGCAAGGAAGAGCATCAGCTTTTATTGCAGATCCGGGGCGGTGATTACCAGAAAGAAGACGGCACTTTCCGGAAAGAATTTTATGAATTGTTAAATGACTACGAAAAAAAATTGGACAGCGCTGCAAAAAATACAGTGCTGCCCGACGAACCGGATATGGAACAAGTTCAGGAGTATGTTATGTCAGTCAATGAAAAGGTAGTGCTTGACGGGGGTATGTATGATGAAATATAAAGATTTTGAAGGTTCCATAGAGGAGATTGTCTTGCTGAAATTGAAAGAAATCGAGGAAACAGAGCATGTAAAGATACTCCATGCCATTGAATCGGGCAGTCGTGCATGGGGATTTGCATCGCCGGACAGCGACTATGATGTGCGCTTTATCTATATGCGGCCTGAAAAATACTATCTGGGCTTACAACCCAAACAGGATTTTATCGACTGGGTGCTCGATGAGACGCTTGACATCAACGGCTGGGATTTGCCAAAGACACTGCAGCACTTCCATAAATCCAATGCAACGCTTTTCGAGTGGGCAAACTCACCAGTTGTCTATTACACGACACCGGAGTGGAAACAAATTGATACTGTGGGGGAAAAGTATTTTTCCTGTAAATCTACAATGTACCACTATTATGGCACTGCGAGAAAGAATTATCATGAACATCTGACGGACGAATATGTGAAATACAAGAAATATTTCTATGTGCTGCGCCCGATTTTAGCATGCAGATGGATTGAGAAAAAAGCCTGTCCGCCCCCGGTATTATTTGAGGAGCTTGCAGCTGAAGTCTTAGAGGAAGACATGAAGGGCGTCGTAGACCAGCTTCTGGAAACAAAAAAGCAGATGGCCGAATCCGAAAAGAACCGCCGGATTGACCATCTGAACACATACATTGAGACGCAGCTTGCATATTATAAAAACACCATTGACGCGATGGATGATGACCGCACATCGGATTGGGATGCACTAAATAAAATCTTTCTTGATATGATTTCATTCTGACAGTCCATTAACTTGAATTCCCCAACCTATTTGGTAACTACATTGGGGTACAGTTCTGATAAAGCCTATCATTTCACGGCTTTATGGCGATTATCCACAAAATGTAGTTACCTAGTAGATACCAGTTCTTAAATGGTAACTACATTTGGGGAAACCATGAATTTTCGTGTAGTTACCAAATATACATGGGAATTCAAGATTAATTAAATATTATGATGCTTCCCACAACATGTATACTGTTCGATGATGTCCCTTCTATAAATATCGTATAGTTTCCAGATTGTTCAATCCTAATTGTATGCTCAAGCCACCCATCCGAAGAATTAACATAGGTCTTCTTATTCTCAGAATCTTCTACCCCTGCGCTAAAACGATTGGAACTGCTATCTGACTGCAATACAAAACTCACTTTACTTCCTGACGGCAAATAAGCATCAGAAGCATAACGCGAATCCGTCCCTTTCACAGTTACATCGATTTTAGAAGCTCCTCTGGCATTTAAATTCAGCGGATATTCTATCACATCATGCGAATCATCATACTCTGTTATCTCAGGCATATAAGGAATTTCCTGTTCCACTTCTACCCTGGTAACCACAAAAGTTTCCACTGCCCAGTCCTGTATATTTGCCATTCCCACTGAAGCAGCGGACACTGTAAGCGGACAGAACAACACCATCACCGCTGATATGACCGCAACTGACAATTTTGTTCCTGTCTTATTTTTTTTCATAATGTTGCCAATTCTCCTTTCTAAGCCATTAACTGTATGGCCTGTAAGCGACACTGCCATAAGCCCACTCGCACGCTCCTGCATCTGTAAAATCAGTTCCGCATACAAAGAGCGCGCTCCGGACGGCTGGCCATCCAATACTTTCTGGTCACATGCCATTTCATTTACCTCGATAAAATACTCTGCAAATCTGCTGAAAAATGGGTTAAACCAATATAAAGCGCACAATATAAATACCAGTCTCCGAAAAAAGCAGTCTCTGTTTTTACAATGGATCAATTCATGCTTTAACAGCAATTCACACTCCGTCTGCGTAAAGCTGCGTTCCGGCAAAAATATTTTCGGTCTCAATACCCCTGTCATAAATGGGGATTGTACAATCTCATTTTGCAAAAGCGCCACGGAGTGTTTCAGTCCCAATGCCGGCATCAAAGCCTTTATCACGTCATCCACTTGTGCGCTGCAATGATGTGTACTACACTTTTTCAGTTTTTGAAGTAATATGCCATCCTGTACATACTTATATATGGCATATATAAACCCCAAAAGCCATATGGAAAATAGCAGTATCAATATCCAATGATTTCCATAACGAGTTTGACTGAGCGAACTTTTATTGATGATATCCCAATAGGGAAAATCATCACTCTCTAAATAAGCCTTTCCTACATAGACGGATTTATATAAGATCACACCTGACAGCACTGGCATAACAAAGAAATGAAATAATACAACTATTTTCAACAGACAGCTCAGCTGACTCATCTCCATCTTTTTCTCGAGATACCCTTTGCATAAAGAGATGACAACAATCAAGACATTGATTGAAATAGCAAGCGTTAGTATTAAAATTAAAATATCACTGATCTTCCATTTCATCTTCTAATTCCCTCAAAAAATTTCTGGCTTTTTCAATCTGTGCTTTTGATAAAGTTTTCCCACAGAAGGCGGCAACCAGCCCCTCAAAAGAAGTGTTCCCTAATCCATCCCTGATCTGCTGCAGCAGCAATGCATGCTCATACTCTTCCTGTGTGACCAGGGCGTTGTAGGTATGGTGCAGTCCGCATTGTTTTTTATCAACATATCCCTTTTCAGAAATATGATACAAAATCGTACTCTTTGTACCTCTTGCCTGTGGGAATTCCTGATATATTTTTTCACTGCTGACACCCTCAGGATGTTTCCAGATAAACCGCATAAATTCAAGTTCTGTGGCAGATAATTTTTTCCTGCCTCCCAGATAATATAACGGAGTCTCTGCAAGTCTTGCCATAATATGTTCTCCTTACATATTAACAAAATAATAATTATATTTGTATAATAACATATAATTATAATTATGTTAATATGTAGCAGAATAAACGCATGAATGAAAATAAGAAAACTTTGGGGTAAAAATTGTGCAGATTTACTATTTTATATTACCAAAATTCAGTCTGTCGCCAGAGAAATGAATTGTAATTAATGGCAGAAGGCAGGAAACGATGAATGGACCGAGATCGCTGATTTCGCAGTGGATGAAAGGAAAATATTGCAGAATATGCTGGTTACCATACTGGTGCAGCTTGTGAGTGTGGCAGGAAAAGTGGACAGCGAAGATGTCTGTGACGTACGCAGTCTCAGTGAATTTAATGTAATGTCCATGGAATGGGGGATCTGCCTGTCCTCCACACGGATTGACGAAAAGAGCAATGAGATCCCTGAGATGCAGGACGTCATGGATAAGCTTGACTGCCGTGGATGTGTTGTCACTGCTGATGCAATAAATACCCAGAAGGAAACAGCCCGGGCGATCGTGGAGAAAGCCCATGGGGATTACTGCCTGGCATTGAAGGAAAATCATAAAACTGCATATTATGAAGTGAAAGAATACTTTGCCAATGAAGGACTTCTAAAAGAGATCATGGCAGCGGCCGGACAGTATCTGAAAGAAACGGAAGAAACGGCCTCTGAAACAGTTATAAGAGAATATTTCATAACAAGCGATATCAAATGGTTTCAAGACAGGAAGGACTGGGAAAAGATCTGCTCCATCGGATATGAGAAAAAACAATCACCAGAAAACAAAAGGAAGATATCATCATAGAAGAACGATATTTCCTGTGCAGCATTAAACCTGTTGCTGAACTGTTTGCCATAGTTGTACGCAGACAATAGGCAGAAATCTGGAGTCAGAACTTTTCGTAATCCTTTCTGTCTTAAAAGTATTATATGATAATGGCATGTTAGATGCAATTGACGACCCTTCCAAATAATGGTCTTGGAAAATGCTCTTTTTCATTCATGCGTTTATTCTGTACTATCAATAACATAGTATTTTGGGATTTATTGTTACTATTTATTCCTCCATCAAATAGCAAGAATCATTTTAAAAAGGAAACCGGAAACTTCTAAAAGACTTTCCAGTCTCCTTTCATGATCAAAAGAAGGTACAATTCTTTACATTTGTATACTAACCAACATCATATCCAATTCCAGTCATTGCGGAGCGAGTCGGCGGATCAGAACTAAGGTAATCATCCAATACCCAACCATTAACTTCTTCTCCATCAATACCAATAGCTCGAATATCCATCCAGCCACGCCCTTCACTGTCTATTTTACCCACATATTGCCATCCAAGAATTTTTGTACCATTTGCAAGCTTTCCTACAATTTCGTACTCTGTGCCCGGTCCCGAACGTACATTTAAATTTCCTCCGTTTGTTTTTACATAAAGCGTCTGATAACCATCTCTTCTTAAATGTTCCGTTTTCAATTCACTATTTTCTGATGGTATTTCAGCAGCAGCAGCCAGTACACCAACCATCATGACTGTACATAATACTGAAACTAAATATTTTATGATATGTTTCATTATTTTTCCTCCTACATTTTATGTACCATCTCTTAATTCACATAATTATTACATCTTCCTTTACTTCCACCAGTTCTCCGATGGAAGTTCATCATACCAAAGACCATCTAAATACCATCCGTCATGATCCTTTTTTAAATAAATATACTTTTCGTTTTCACCTTCCTCCAGTCCACTTCCTAATGATGCACCAGACGCATTGATATAAATTTTATAACATGCCCTGTCTTCCGTTTTTTTCACTTCATTCCCACTTGCTGTCAGCACAAGCGTCTGCCATTCTTTCTGTAATTCTTCCGAATATTCCCCATTCCTGGACAGCATGCATACTCCGGCGTATTCTTGCAAATTAATCATTGTACAGAATGCCCCAAACAAATCACCAGCCGATTTTGCCCCTTCCTTAGCAAACTGTGTATAAAAGTAATCATCTTGTCGTACAAGTTCTGGCAAAGTGCCGCTTTGACCGTTGAACAACACCCACTCTTTCCCATTTCTAATATACGAGATATCCGTTATATTACCATTCCCAATAATCAATGTTCCATAACTTCCATCCATGAATGAGACGGACTGTTTGCTGCATCGGTATGACTTTACTGGCAGTTGTTCCTGTGGAATTTCTGTTGTCAGCACAAAACTGTCAAATGCATTTTTATCTGTGAGATCGTCTATTATTACTAATTTTCTTTCCGGACGTCTGTATTCATACAAAAGTCCAAAAGTACCTGCCTTTATCCAGATCACATCTGCATTTTGACTTACTAATACTTCACAGGCAGAATCATCATACTCTCCTAACGCCTGCAAATTAAGACTATCTTCTATCCTTTCTGAACTCAGGTTATAAATAATCAGTCCAAAATACGCATGCATGACCAGCCGCTCGTCATCTGCGAAATCTAACTCGGGCACATCTACAATTTTTGTATTCGAAGCCCATTGGGCAGGCATGGTCTGTATGTCCTCACTTCCCTGCACCTCTTGCTGCTGCCCCTCAGTAGGCCCAGTTTCTGTATCAAATACAGTCGAAGCTATCCTTTCTTGTGAATCCGTCTCAGATATTTGCCCTCCTGTATCATTAACGCAACCCTGCAGCAAAATCATAAGTGAACCCATAATCATCAGCGTCCCTGCATGGTAGATAAAATGTTTCAATTTCATTCCCCCTATAGTAAACTCAACTTTTTTTAAATATATTTATTTAAAATAATTATATTTATATGATATCACTTAATTTCCTTTTGTCAACTGCAAATTCGAAAAATAGACATTAATCGCTACAGTTCAACTTTCAATGTCATTTAGTTAAGCGGACAGCCTAATTTGTTGGCTAGGGTCTAACCAAAATTTCAAAAAAATATCACAAATTTCGAAAAAGGGGTTGACAAACAACCTAAAATGTGCGGCCGCTTTCGTTACTGATTGGTTTTTAGAGGTAACGAAAGCGGTCCCTGGTTTGGAAGTATTTTGCATTTTCAAGCCAGGGAGATACATTATTTATGTTTCATGAAAAAATCAAATCCCTTTTTTCCAGTGCTGTCCACTCTGTTTCTGCAGTCATTTCAAATTTCACCGCCAAGCCTGGCTCAGACCTGACCCGGGACAGAAAACTGCCTGTCGAAAAACTTATTACTTTCCTTGTATCACAAGGAGCTTCCAGCTCAAAAAACGAGCTGCTTGATTTCTTTGACATGGATCCTCAGGCCCCGACTGCTTTCGCCCTTAACCAGCAGCGCGCAAAACTCAAACCTGAAGCCATGGAAATGGTATTCCAGCAGTTCAATTCTTTTACGTATTCTCTTGACGAAGCACCTTCGGATTATCGTTTTATTGCAGCCGATGGCTCCACTTTTACTTTTTTCAGTAAGCCCTGCTTCTCCTTATCTGAATACTATGTGTCCGAAGGTCATTCTGCAAAGGGCTTTTACAGCATGCACCTGAATGCCTTTTATGATCTTCAGATGCATACTTATACAGATGCCCTCATCCAGCCT
>JAIEEY010000023.1 GCA_029067205.1 Lachnospiraceae bacterium | reverse complement strand
ACTTTATCAAGATACTCTATAATTATGATGGAGGCGTCAAAAAGATATTTTGCAAAATTATGTTATGTAGTTAAACTAATATTGTCTCATTTCAGGTCGTATAAATATCTATATTTAATAATTTATTGTGCTATATTACAACAATACAAACAAGCATTTACCTTATGACGCTTCCATCATATTATTAATAGCCTTTAATTGAATAAAACTATAGCAAATTGCAAACTGCTGTTCCTCATTAAATACATAATTAAAACTATCCTAGAAAAAATAATATAACATACCATTATAGGCATTAATTTCTTCCATAAATATCAACAACCATGTTCAGAACTACCTCTTTAGTTAGCAATTGTAACTAACATGCTTTCACTTCTCCCTAACCTTGACAATCGCTTGATATGGATGCAATTTACCATCATTTTCCGTCCTGTTATTTAAAATAATTTTTCCGTCTCCCAAATCATCTGGTATTGTAACTATCCCTGAGCCAAAATTTATTATGATCGTAATATCATATTGCCCATCACACCGACTATAACAGATAAGATTATCCTCCTTCGTTACAATTGAACGGAAATCGCCATATGTCAATGTTTTATTATATTGCGAACTGCGGCGGAGCCTGATCATTTCCCTATAATAATTAAATATACTTTTCGGTTTCTTTATCTGTTGCGCATTGATATCCACATAATTCGGATTCACATTGATCCATGGAGTTATGGTTGAAAACCCTGCATACAAATCCGAATTCCACTGCATAGGTGTGCGACTGTTATCACGACCACGGGCTATTAAATAATCCAAAACTTTCTGCACGTCCTCGCCACATTCTTCTGCCTGTTTATATCGGTTTCTTGCAACCGGATCCCTTAACTCATCAACGCTTTCAAATGGATAGTTTTCCATTCCAAGTTCCTGTCCTTGATAAATAAAAGGTGTTCCTCTAAGGAAAAAGTACAGAGTTGCCAAAGCTGTCTTACTCTCATATCCCAAATCCTCCTTAGGAATGTATTTATTTACAGACCTTGGCTGATCATGATTTTCCAGATAGGGACTTCCCCAGCCACACTTTTGTATAGCATTCTGGCTCTGAAAAATATTTTCTTTAAATTCTTTTATCGTCCACTCCCTTTTCCACTCCACGCCGCTAATTTTTTCAATGTCCAGATCTGTATATGTAAAATCAAACACTGTCGAAAAAAATCCATCTTCACCCATGAAGTCAGGCATCTTAACTTCAGGTACATTGACCTCCGCAACGGTGAACATATCATATTGATCAAAAACCTCATCCTGGAGTTCTTTTAAGTATTCGTCAATCCCATCCTGCATTAAAATAAAAGCTTCCTGGGATACCAAGCCATCATTTCCATCCGGCGCATACATTTTTCGTTCAAATACTTCCTTTGACTTCTTCAGGTTTCCGATTGCATCAATTCTGAATCCCGCAATGCCTTTTTTCTGCCAGAACTTCATCATATCAATGATTTCCTTCCTAACACTCGGGTTTTCCCAGTTCAGATCCGGCTGTTCTTTTGCAAAAGCGTGATAATAGTAACGATTACTGTCTCCAATGCGCTCCCACGCACTTGTTCCGTTGTAGCATCTTATATTATTCGGTACACTTCCGTCTGTCTCTTCAATGATAAAATAAGATGCGTATTTACTGTCCGGATTCTCAATAGCCTTCTTAAACCATCTGTGTTGGTCAGAACAATGGTTTACGACCAAATCCATAATGATTTTAATCCCATAGCCATCCGCACATCTGACTAGTTCTTCCAAATCTTCATTTGTGCCCAAAGAAGGATCTACTTTATAATAATCTGCTATATCATACCCAGTGTCTTTCATTGGTGAAACATTGATCGGACATAACCAGATCATATTGATGCCAAGGTTATTTAAATAATCCAGATGTCTGATAATGCCCTGAATATCTCCTATTCCGTCTCCATTAGTATCCTGGAAACTTTTAGGGTATATCTGATATACGATTGATTCCTGCCACCATTTCTTTTTCATAACCCAATCCACTCCTCTCTTTACTTAATTGCCCCTGCAACCACGCCATCAAAGACCTGTTTCCGCAGCAATGCATAAATGATAATAACCGGAAGTATTGACATGACCAGTCCGGAACAGACAAGTGAATAACCTAATGAATATGTCATAAGCAGTAATGTCTTTAATTTATTGCTCTGCAGTAAAATATATGGGCGCAAGAAGTCGTTCCAAATGGCAAGGTTGTCTAAGGCTGCAACAATAGATATATTGCATTATCCCCACCAATTTCTTTCTCCTTAAGCTGTAACAATTTCTGCCAAAGCACCGAATAAATCAGAGTTCAATTCCAGTGCCAACAATCCACCCAATAAACTTGATGTATCTGTCTGCCTTTCAATCAGGTCAAATATATTTTCTTTTAGGGCATAATCAATTTCTGCATTGTCCAAAATCTGAAAGCATCTATTCGTTACTTCATTATCCCTGCGTACTCTTTCTTTTAAAAGCAAAATAATATCTTCATTAACAGGCACATTATTTAACAAGATTGAAATATCTCTCTTCTTCTCCTCGGTAAACTCCAGCCTTCTGCCATCAGACATCACTTCTGCCATAATCTGTGCATCTTTTATGCCGCAAAAAGTAATGATGTAGTCTCTTTTTTCAGGAACCAGGGAAGCTTCCCCTTCTATCCTGCAAATATGCAGGCTGCCTTCTTTTTCCTGCCATTTATAACTGGTCTTCGCACATTTTCCTTCTTGATAACCGTTTGTTGTATTATCATCCTCATATAAGGTAAAACTTCCATCCCCACCCGTATATACATAAAGATGTAACTGCTTAGGATTTTCATCTGCACTTTCCATGTAATCTTCTTGATAGGGAACGATTGCACCAGTTCTTGCCAAAACCGGAATAGTAGTAATATCACGGTACATATTCATTTTCCTACCGCCACGGTAACGCAGCCCTGTAAAAATATCATACCACTCTCCTTCCGAAATCCATACACATGTCTTTGCCATATATAAATCCTTTATACAAGGCGTAGTAACTGCAGCCACTATCATTTCACTGCCAAACAAATATTGATTTGGCACTCTGTACGCTTCACGTTCTTTAGGATACTGATAGTACATGGGCAATATCATAGGGATCCCTTCCGCATACTGCCTGTAATTCATAGTATATAGATAGGGAATCATTTTGTGGCGGAGCCTTAAAAAATCCTCCATCATCACACGGATTTCTGTCCTGTACCTCCATGGCTCTTTCGAATTAAACCGTGTGTTTGATGAATGCAGGCGCATGATTGGGGAAAATACACCAAACTGCACCCATCTTCCACTAAGTTCATCATCCCTTGCCCCCAGCATATGTCCACCAATATCATGGCTCCACATTCCATAGCCGATATTGGAAGCCGATGCTGTAAAAAAAGGCTGAAAGTCAAGAGACTCCCACGTTGTGACCGTATCGCCCGAAAATCCCACCGGATAGCGGTGGCTTCCCGGCCCTGCATACCTTGAAAAAGTCATAGGACGCTTTCCTTCACGCCCATTATCCATGAAATGATAGTGATTGAGCATCCACAGCGGGTCCAGGCCCTCTATCCTTGATACATTGCCCTGCTGCCAGTCTATCCACCAGAAATCAACTCCCGCTTCCTCCTGCGGATGATGGAGATAGGTAAAGTAGGCTTCCATAAATTTCTCATCTGCTATGTCAAAAGAAATGGGCAGTTCTTTTTCCAGATCGGCGCCATCCATTTCCAATGCCCTGCCCATCGTTTCATACATTTCCTCATGACCGCGCACGCCGTCTGCCGGATGCACATTTAATGTAACATGAAGCCCCTGCCCGTGGAGCCACTCTAAAAAACCGGCCGGATCAGGAAACAATTCCCGGTTCCATGTATATCCTGTCCAACCGCTTCCGTACCGCTCCTCCAAATCTACTAAATGCCAATCCATATCTATGACAGCAACGGAAAATGGAATTTTCTCCCTGTCGAACCGTTCCATCAATTCACGGTAACTTTGCTCCGTATACTTATGATACCTGCTCCACCAATTACCAAACGCATATCTCGGAATCATTGGCGTTTTTCCGCAAAGCCTGTAAAAATCTTGTATACAGGTAAGATAATCCGGTCCATATCCCCAAAAATACAGATCTTCTTCCGGTTCCTTACGTGGTTCCACCCAGCCGTCCTCCTTGATGACCAAAGACCTGCTGTCATCCATTACTGTAAAACCTGTTATAGAAATCAGGCCCTCTTCAAGCGGTATTGCCCCATCTGCACCATCCAGAGTTCTTGCAGTCCCCTTAAGGAAGCCTTCCCTCGCCAATTTTTTTTCCTCCCCATAATGCCATACGTTCCCATGAGAAATTAAACAGCCTTTTACTTCAATAGAAAGTCCGCTGGCGCTGAAAGGTTTTTTATCATAAAGCAAGTGAATCCTGTCTGTGAGAATTTCCAAATGATCTTCCGTATCCACTATCTGGTAATCGCACGCTCCCAAATCCCTGTTCCATACAATCTGTGTCGGATTATCCTCAAATTTTCCATGCTCCGCATATTCCAGCCTGATAAGCCCTGCAGTTAATACGCTTATGCGATAGCAGGCACCCTCTACTATATTTTCCTTCCTGCACACAGGCTCTGCCTGTATCCGGTAATATTCTTTCATTTCGATTTCCTATACCCTTTCTGTAATTTACAGGACCGGCATCCGCTTTCTATCCGCAGACACCGATCCTGCCATTTATTTCTTCTACACCGCCCATAAACAAACGCTTACTTTTTCTTTAAATACATCCTTGCCTCATACGGAAGCAGACACAATTCCTGATCTGTATCTTTAGCTATATCTTTGTAATTACTAATCAGCAGCTCCATAGAAGTATCTGACACTGCCAACGGGCAATTTACTGCTTTATCATAGAAATTACAGATAACAAGAAGCTGGGTCTCGTCATCTGTTCTGGAATATGCAAAAATATTTTCATCATCCTCCAATAACATTTGGAAATTACCCTGAACGAATACAGGATATTTTTTACGAAAACAAATGAGTTTTCTATAACAGTTAAAAATAGAATCCTCATCATCCATCTGCTGTGCAGCATTTATCTCCTCATAATTCGGATTGATCTTTATCCATGGCGTCCCTTCCGTAAATCCTGCATTTTGCCCGTCATTCCACTGCATTGGCGTTCTTGCATTATCCCTGCTTTTGGCATGGATTGAACGCATGATTTCCTCTTTTTTATAGCCTTTTTCTAACCGTTCCTTATATAAATTCAAAGTTTCAATATCGCGGTATTCCTCTATTTCATATTGTACATTGGTCATTCCAAGCTCTTCACCCTGATAGATATATGGAGTTCCCTGCATCCCATGCAAAAGAATTGCCAGCATTTTGGCTGATTCTACACGGTAATTTCCGTCATTTCCCCATCGTGAAACAATCCGGGGCAGATCATGGTTATTCCAAAACAGACTGTTCCACCCTTCCCCACACAATTCCGTCTGCCAGCGCCCAAACACTTCTTTCAACTTTCTAAAAGGTAACGGAGCCAGATCCCATTTTTCCTTTCCTTCTATCTGGTCCAGACATATATGCTCGAACTGGAATACCATGGACAACTCACTGTTGTCAGGATTACTGTATAATTTTGCAAGGTCTGTCGTCGCTCCCCATGCTTCACCGACTGTAACCAAATCAGCCTTTTGGAAAGTCTCTCTGCTCAACTCCCGCAAAAACTCATGAAGCCGCGGTCCATTATTGGTAATCCCCTTATCCGGCTCTTTTGCAATCTGGTCGATTACGTCCAGCCTGAATCCTCCGACTCCTTTACCAATCCACCAGTTGATCATGTCGTAGATTTCCTGCCGCAGCTTTGGATTCTCCCAGTTTAAATCCGGCTGTTTTACAGAAAACTGATGAAAATAATACTGCTGCAGTTCCGGAACCCATTCCCATGCTGGTCCTCCGAATGCTGCACGCATGTCATTTGGCAACACTCCTTCTGTACCATCCCACCAGATATAATAATCATGATAAGGATTTTCCCTGCTCTTTTTTGCCTCCTGGAACCAATAATGCTCATCTGAAGAATGATTCAATACCAGATCCATAATGATGCGGATATGATGTTTTCCCGCTTCCTCGATCAGTTCTTCCATGTCCCGTAAAGTCCCAAACATAGGATCAATACCCCGATAATCAGAAATATCATACCCATTGTCATCCTGAGGAGACTTACAAACCGGAGAAATCCAGACCGCATCGATCCCCAGATTTTCAAGATAATCCAATTTCGAAATAATCCCCTGCAAATCCCCTATGCCATCCTTATTGCTATCTGCAAAACTGCGGGGATAAATCTGATAAATTACAGCACTTTTCCACCATTTATTATCATTCATTTTATCTTTGCTTACCACTTTATAATTCTCCTTTCTGTGTCCTTAAGTTGAACTTAATTCATATAAATCATATCCCAATATTCAAGAACTGGCACAGTAAATATAATATATCTACCGTTTAAATCTTCTTCCTTTTCAAATGATATTTTTCTGCTTATACCATCCTCAATAGAAAAAGCTGCCATATTCACCTGCGTAATTTCTTTATCTGTATAATATTTTACTGTTAGTTCCTCCACACATGTTGGAGTTTTCTTTTCCCCCTCTCATCACGCCATTCATTATCTGTTCCAAGCAGATTAATTAGATGAAGTATCTCGTGGGTTCCATCCATTCTAGTATATGCCCATATCGTGTCACTTTGTCCATCTCTGCTGACCTGATAATCTACAATTTCCACCCTGTTTTCTGTTGTAAACTGGCCATCTCTTAACAGGTTTTCATATGCTACCGTAAAATCACCCATCTGAAGCATATATTCCTGTAGCATTTCTCCCATAGGAATATCATCATTCGGATAATATTCCACATGTAGCATGTGATTTCCATTCCCTATTTCAATTCTCGATCCGCCTGCCGCATACACCACCGCATCGCACAACAACACACCCGGAACATTCATTGTTCCTGTAGTCTTGTAGTAATTGATATAAGATTTCACTACAAGTGATTTTCCTTTTCCATCCACAGAATACAGTTTACTTTCCTCCATTGTTCTTTCGACTTCTGTTACTAAAGACTGATAAGTGTTATACAGTATACCATTCCTGTCGTAATCCCATGGCCAGAATTCCGTATAGAGAACATCTGAGCTACTGGTATTTACTTGTTCAATTCCCTGAGCCCCTACCGGATTAAATGATAAATAAAATCCATCCAAAGCTTCCTTTGCAGCATTCAAAAACTGCCTATAGGTCTCTTTCACTTCATAAATCGGTTCTCCATTTTCTCCAGCTCCCAGTGAATTTCCGAAAGCATCTACCATCTTGCCCCACTCACCTACTGTATCACCATGCCATCCGTCAAAGTCCAACACTTCCAAAGCATGCTTTTCTTGTGAGAAGATATGTTTCTGCCAATCCTGATTCAAAGGATTCATAAAATATAGATTTCCATTTCCTGATGGCGATGAACCCATTTGGAATGTAAACATTCCTTCACCTCGTTCATTGTCTGGTGCAAAATGTATTTGCCAGTCTGATACATTGGTTGGTTTTCCATCCATATCTTTTATAAAGCTATCTGTTCCGGCATAAATCATGTTATATGCCATATTTACCATATTCATATCATGAGCATACTGAATATAATCCCTAATTGTTTCCCCATATATTTTACGCCCTGCCCAATCTTCCCATACTCCAAGTGACTGTCTTGTGATTTCTTTTGGTAGCGGCTGATGATGTAGTGCATGCCAATCATAATATTCAATGGCATTTATATGATACCGGTTCATCTGTGCAATTTTTCCTTTTGTATTTTCTTTTTTCCCATAATCACACAGATACCCATAGCGAGGGAATTTTATCCAACTAGAAGAAACATCCATACCTATCGTATCCTGTGCAATGCCATTGCCTTTATCATCTATCAACTTCAAACAAATCAAGTACCCCTGATAGTCTGTGTCAGGCACCCTCCAATTTAAAACTATATTTCTCTCTCTTTTTGGTTCAAGAACTAAATCCTGCTGCTGTGAGTAAACCATCTCTTCCAAATGGTATACTTCCATTTCTAAAAAAAGGTCATTTACCCTCTTTCCTGATAAATTCCGAACAATTGCTGTAACTGATGCTTCTTCACCCGGATTGTATCTTGCTTTATCTATCCCACTAATACTGATTTCCAACTGCCCCACTTCATATTTTTCCTGCCCACTAATTTTTATATAGCCCAAACATCAATTCAAAAATAATTATAATAATAACATATCTCCTTTACCTACTATTTGTTCCATACAGTTTCATTTTCAGCCATTCCCTTTTTCACCACTGCAAATCAAATTCCCACAGTAGTCACTAGATATATGCAAAAACATATTCTCTTAGTTCATTGCTGTGGGAATAAACCGTTACCCTTTTACAGAACCCATCACCATTCCACCGATTAGATATTTTTGTAATACAGGATATATAATCAAAAGAGGAATTACTGCTACAACAATCTTAGCCGCATTCAGGTTTCTGTTGGAAAGCTCCGTCACATTTTCCAGTACACTGCTGGTCGCACCACCCTTGAGTAATTCCTGGATATCTACATTCAGGGATTGTATGTAAGTCATAATCGGATAATTTTCCACTTTCTGCATATAGATTAGTCCGCTAAAAAAATCATTCCAACTTCCTACGATACTAAATAGCGATACAGTTGCAATACTAGGCTTTGCACAGGGAACCATAATTTTAATCAAAACTTGAAAGGGAGTTGCACCGTCTATGAATGCCGCTTCCTCTAAGGATTTTGGAATCCCTAAAAAGAAATTCATTAACATGATAACATTAAAGATGGGAAGAGCACCTGGTAGCACCAATGACCATATGGAATTCAACAGTCCTAAATTCCGTACTAATATATAGGTAGGTATCATTCCCCCATTAAACAACATTGCAAAAATCAAAAGATTCATATAAATGTTTCTGGCTCTAAACTCTTTTTTGCTCCTAGTCATCGCATAAGCCATGGGTATCGTTACCGCCAGATTAAGCGCTAAAGCAAGGGCTACCCTGACAACTGAGATCATAAAAGAACGCCAAAACTGCCCATCTGAAAGGATCTTATTATAAGCAGTCAATGTAAAATCTACCGGCAACACACCTACTCTGTTTGCAGAAACTGCCGCACTGCCACTCAATGAAATTGCCAGAATATTCAGAAGCGGAAGTAGACATATAAAGCCAAGCAGTATTACAATGCCATAAATAACCGTTATCCTCACTCTGGAATGAAAACTTCTATTCTCAACCATCTAAATCCACCTCCTAGAAAATTTTCTGATCTGTTAACTTCTTCGTCAACGCATTTGCTGACAGAAGCAATACCATTCCTACAATAGAACGACACAGACCAACTGCTGCACCAAAACTATACTGTCTGCCCACCAATCCAATTCTGTACACATAGGTGTCCAGTACATCACCTGTCTCATATACAATTGGCGAATATAAGTTATAGATCTGGTCAAATCCCGCACTGAGGATGCTGGTCAAATTCATGGCGGTCATTAACAGAATGATTGGCAGCATTCCGGGAATCGTTACATTCCATACTCTTTTCCACCACGAAGCACCATCCATGGTTGCCGCCTCATGTAATCCCGGATCAATAGCCGTAATTGCGGCAAGATATACAACAGAACTGTAACCAAACTCTTTCCATACATCCGTCCCAACTATCAGCCATGGAAAAACCTTACTGCTTCCAAGGAAATTAATTTTATTAAGCCCTATAGATGAGATAATCTGATTTACAGATCCATCCAGGCCAAACAGATTTGTCACTACGGATGCCAGCACGACCCATGACAAAAAGTGCGGAAGATATACAATGGTCTGTACTGTTTTCTTCATAAATTTTATCCGGATTTCATTAAGCAGAATCGCAAACGCAATGGCAATAACCATGCCAAACAGCATTTTCCCTAACGCAATCACCATAGTGTTCCTGATGATTTTCCCTATATCCGGCAAGTGAATCATGTATTTAAAATGCTTCAGACCTACAAATTCGGAACCAAACAACCCTTTTGCAGGAACAAAATCCTGAAAAGCCATGAGGACGCCAACCATAGGAATATAACTGAACAAAATCAGAAAAAATAACCCGGGAAATACCATGAGATGATATGATATTTCAGAACGTCTCTTCACAGCCGTACTTTTTTTATTTTTTATTTTATCCATAAGAACTCTCCATTTCGCAACTATATACCATCTTTCATGTTTTGAGTTTAATGCAGCCATACCGCCCGGTCATGGCTGCACTTCTATTTCAGTAAAGCAGCACGCACAGTGTGCTGATGTTTATTCTACTGCAATTGTTCTGAAATTTCTTTTATAATCTGAGCTCCACCCTGTTCATTCCATGTTGTTACAAACTGCTCAAATCCGCTTTCCAGATCAATATCACCTGTCACAATCTTAATAAAAGTTTCTTCCTCCAGTTTGTCCAAGTTTGCAGAGTTTGTCTCCATCGTTGCCGTTGTCTGTGGGAAAATAGGGGTCAGCCAGTTGAACTGATTATTCTCAGTCAATGTCTGAATCAACTCCACACCTTTTGATCTTGAATGGTATTTTGACCATCCTGTAGCATCCCCGCTTCCGTCCAGATATGCCAATATACCGGATGCATTCGAACGCTGTTCAGAAGTCTTTACCTCTTCAATGGTGATCTCACCATTTACACATCTCTCCAAATCTGCATAGTCATCCAACAATGACGTATAAGAGTTCACTTCAATATTGAAAGGTCTGCTTGAACCATCCACACCATCTGCCACATAAGCAGCAACCTCCGGATATTCCTCAAGAAGTTCCGATGAGTTTACAAGTTCGTCATAAAACAGATTAGCAATCTGTATTGCCACTTCGGGGTGATTATATTTTTTACTTACAACGATATAGCCACTCGTTGCATCATTATGTTTACAGTTTACCTTTCCATTTGCATCCGCCAAAACATATGCTTCAAAAACCGCATTATTGTTCAAGGCATATACATTACTTAACAGCCAATCAGGGATATGCCATGTTCCGAAAGCAATCCCGCACTGTCCGTTTGCCAGAAGTGCAGTAATATCATCCCATGTTCTTGTTCCAACCTGTGGATCAAGAATTCCATCCTGAAACCACCCTGTAACCACCGAAAGAGCCTGCTTCATTTCTCCCGTTACAGAACCATAAACCACTTCCCCGTCTTTCTCCATCCAAGTTTTCGGGAAAGCACCCAATGCATATGCTATGGAGTTCATGCTGAACGTACCATCCGGATCACCACTAGTCAGCCATGGCGCTAATGCGATTCCTACTACGTTATTCGCATTTTCTGGGTTTTTATCCATAAACTCTTTTGCAACCATTTCCAAGTCTTCTATGGTAATACAACTATCACCATCTTTATCAATTTCTATTCCAAGCTGCTCCATCCAATCACTCCGAATCCACACAATACTGGGACCAGAGTCTGTATTAGTTCCCGGCAGAGCCATTATCTGACCGTCAATTGTAACATTCGCCAAAGCTCTTCCGCCATAAGAATCATAAACTTCTTTCAGATAATCACTTGCATACTCATTATAAACTTCTGTCAAATCTGCAATTAAATCGTTTTCATACAATTCTTTTAATTCATCAAGACTGCCTACCTTCATCATATCCGGAATCTCACCTGCTGATAATGAAAGAGAAACCTGCCTGTCATAATCATCTCCGTTTGCCTCAAATTCGTCTATAATATCTATGTTCAACTTTTTTTCTGCCATCCTTGTATAAGCGTTATCTTCATAGGTATCCCCCTCTGGAAATGCAACATTCTGCAATGTCTGCCTTCCCATTGAAACTTTGATCACACCGCCTTCACCGACGTCTGATGAAGTGTCCTTTGAAGAACAGGCAGTCAACGATAATAAAAGTGAAACTGTTACTACAATGCCTGTAATCTTTGCTAAAAAATGTCTTTTCATCCCTCTATTCCTCCATAAAAAAATTTAGTAAACCGTTGCAACGTTGATAAGTTTAGTATATACTTCCCCAGCCAAGAGAGTAAATATAACAATTTACATATTCATAAAACATTTTACAGTTCTTCATTCCATACCGATTGTTACCTTAAATTCACTATGCTATAATCACTCTTGGATAGCTATACCGTATCTAAATAAGGAGGTACTTTATGTATACATTATTAATTGCAGATGATGAAGCAGATGAGCGCACGCTGATTCGCTTTTTACTAAAAAAATACAACAATACTTTCCATATTTTAGAAGCACAAAATGGACGTGATGCATTAGATTTACTCACTAACACTCATGTAGATATTTTGTTATCTGATATCCAGATGCCTTTTATAAATGGTATTGACCTTGTCAGTATAGTCAAGGAAAAAAATCCTGATATTGAAGTACTGTTCTTTAGTGGATACGATGACTTTTCATATGTAAAAGCCGCCCTCTCACTTAAAGCTGTCAATTATATCTTAAAACCTATAGACCCGGATGAATTTTACAAATTGATAACTGAAATCATCACCCGCCTGAATTCCCACAAAATAGAATTCTCCAAATCAGAACAATACATAGAAGCTCATTTTCATGATATTGTCCGTAATACGCCAGAAGAGAATTCTGACCATATATCCATTGAC
Organism: Lachnospiraceae bacterium; assembly: GCA_029067205.1. Classification (GTDB taxonomy): domain Bacteria; phylum Bacillota; class Clostridia; order Lachnospirales; family Lachnospiraceae; genus COE1. The sequence continues at coordinate 1,760 of JAIEEY010000023.1, read as the reverse complement.
ACTGCCACGAGCCAACTATTGCATGATATTGAGACATCCATTAAAATGAAGCAGCCAGACCAATTATCGAAACAAGTGCATACCCTTTTGGACAAATACGCTGATACTCCACATCTCTCACATATTTATATCCGTTATGTATGTACCACACTTTTAAAAATGCTCATTGCCGCACTTCCCACGCAGTCCGATGAAGACCTACAAAATGCAGTGAAAGAGATATATAGTTTTCGCCATTTCTCAGACATTATAAAATTAATTGAACATCATTTATCACTGGTAATAAATATATTTAATCAGGAACAAAATGCTTCAAATTACGCTATATATCAGGTAGAGCAATATATACACGCGCACTATAATGAAGATCTGACTTTAAACACATTGGCGGATAAGGTATATCTGAATCCCAATTATCTAAGTAATATTTTTGCCCAGGTTACAGGCTGTACCCTAAATAAATATATTAAACAGATTCGCATGGAAAAAGCACAAGAGCTTTTACTGAATACAAACATGAAGGTTAGCGATATAAGTCAAGCAGTAGGTTATCCGAATACTTCTTATTTTTGCAAAAGTTTTCAGAAACTATTTGGAACAACACCGGAACGATTCCGCCAGGGAGAACCCAAGCCATGAAAGGATACTTATGTTTAAAAGATTAAAACATCAATTTCAAAACCTGAAATTCCAAAACAAAATCATAGGAATCAGCGTCATAATCAGCCTGATTCCCATTTCATTATTAGGATTGTTTTCTTATACAAGAATGCGGTCATTATTAATTGAACGTGAAGAGACTGCCATCCAGGAAGCTCTTCATCTGGAAGGCCTGCAGCTGGATTATAAATTAGATTCCTACCTTTCTAGTATGAATTTAATTATCTGGAATGAAAACATACGTCTTGCCCTCGCACAAAAATATGATTCTAACTTTGAAATGTATTTGACATACCGTGATACGATTGACCCTTTATTTCTGAATATCCGTTCTCTCAATACAGACATTACTGCAATTACGATTTACACAAATAACAGCCTCTATCCCCATGGCAATATTTTGCTTCCTCTTACAGATGCCCAAGATAAAATCTGGTATGAACAGGCTCTCCATACAACTGCGCCTTTTTTTTCTTTATCGCAAGACGAGCAAACCCTGAACTTAATTTGCCAAATGAATTATAACTACGTACCATACACCAGTGTTATATGCATGTCCATTGATCTGCATTCCGCTATGCTGACCGCAAACAACCTTTTTAATAATAATTACGGATTCCTGCTGGCAAATTCCTCAGCAGAAACAATTTACCAATATGTTGATTTAACCGAAACAATCCCCGTGTCTAATATATCTGCCGATGATCTCATTCATAATAGACTGTCAGGTTACATTACAAAAACAGAAATATTGCCAAATTCTGGTTGGATTGCTTTTCTTTATCGCCCTGCCAGTTCTGTTACCGCTGCCGCAATAAATATTACTTATATTGTTTTGGCTATCATCCTGTTATGTATTATCCTTATATTCCTTGTAAGCATCCTGCTCTCAAAAATTATTACTGCGCCAATCAAAGCGCTTTCTTCAAGCATGGAACAAGTGGAACAGGGAAATTATGAAATTGAAATTTTTTCAGACAATACAGACGAAGTTGGACAACTAATCTCTTCCTTTAAAAAAATGGTATATACCATAAACAATTTGATAAATGAGGTTCTGCTTTCCAAAATAAGACAACAAAAATCTGAGATTGAAATTC
>JAIEEY010000229.1 GCA_029067205.1 Lachnospiraceae bacterium | reverse complement strand
ACGGCAATCGTTCTGCGCCTCGGTTTTCTTGGGTCGGACATGTGTATTAGTTTCACCGACGATATCAGATGGATAAGATTAAATAGCTATAAAGTAAGAGATGATATACAAATGCCTTCTGCTCATGAGAAGGATTTTTTGAATAAAACATTGGTAGAAACAAATTTTGACATATTTTATAAGGCTTTTAGACAAATTGATGCAGAGGGATTTTTAAGTAAAAAATTTTACGATGAATATATGTATAGGGACAGACAACCGTTAAAACAGGTTAGTAAATTCTTTTCACCATACTGGAAATTTAGTAGTGATTTGCCGGAGAAAACAAAGAGTATTTTATATTTACATGATGAGGTACCAGAAGATGAGCATATTGATTCTTATGTATATGCATTTAAGCCTGGTTTAATGAAGTATTATTTACAGAACTGGTTTGAAGATTTTACTTTAAGAATTGTGGAAGAGATGGAGTGGGGCAGCTACAATGTAATACATAGCATGAAAGGATGTAGGTTTAATTTTTTTAGTGATAATGATGAAAAGAATGTACGAGAAATTGATTTAATAATAGAAATTCAAAAAAATAGGAGTTCTAAAATAATAGCTATTGAATGTAAGAAAACTTTGTCCAGGAAAGAGATACAGATGACAAACAAGAAGTGCAAAGAAAAGGTTTTGGAAAGTGGTAATAATATTTTTGATGCATTTATACATATTGGATGTTTTAAGGGGGATGCTGAATTTGATATAAGTTTTAATGGTACAAAAGAAAAATATAAGCAAGGAATTATTAATGCAGAAAGCGATAACTATGATGCACCGTTTTATGCTTTTACCATTAAGTCAATTGAAGATTACCAGAAAAAGATATTATATATAATTGATGAAATATTTAAAAATTGGTAATGATGCGCTAGTGCATCATTGCGTAAAAAATGGTGAATACAGCACCTGATATTTGTTCCAGTACCGAAGAAGCCAATAATCATGGTGGAGGGAAAGGATACACCTTATATGGACAGGAGAGACAATTATAGTTTATTCTTAAATTGAGGTATAGGGTTGAGGCGTATGCGTAAATAGCGTACGTACGGTTCTAACGAGGTGTAGGCAGTAATGCCCGCATCTACTTGAAAAAATAAAAATTGGGCTTGACTCTCACGGAGCGTCATAGGTTATCTTAGAAACTGTGAAGAAATGAGAATGCGGAATTGCGCAGGATGTTTCTTCGCAGTTTCATATTTTTATTCAAGAGCAGGAGGGCAAGAAACATGATGACAGTAAAAGAGGTTTCAGGGATCACAGGTATCAGCGTGCGCACGCTTCACTATTATGATGAGATTGGACTGCTTTCACCGACAGAGAAAAGTGAGGCGGGATACAGGCTTTATGACGATAAAGCGTTGGAAACTTTGCGGCAGATCTTATTCTTCCGCGAATTTGATATTCCCCTGAAGGAAATTAGGGCTGTTATGGAAGATCCGGCTTTTGACAAAAACGAAATACTGCAGATGCAGCGCAAAATGCTTGTCAGGAAAAAGGAGCGTATGGAGCGCTTGATTGCAAGCATTGATGAGATTTTGAAAGGAGATAACAAGATGGATTTTGAGGTGTTTGGCAAGAGTGAGGTTGAGGAAATATGGAATTCGTTGTATGAAAACTGCAGCGAGGCACAGAAAGCGCTTTTTATTTCTCATTATGGCAGTGAGGAAGAGTGGAGAAAGCAGTTTTTGGAAAGTGCAGCATCGGAGGAGGCACAGAAAAATTTCGCAAAAATTGTCGAGTGGTATGGGAGCAAGGAAAAGGCGATGGAGGCGCAGAAGAATCCCACAGATGCAGGACTGGTCACAGCTTATCAGAAACGTATCACGGCAATTATGCAGAAGCTTGCAGACAAAGTGGGAACAGATGTCAATGCATTGGAAATAAGGGAAATTGTCGGTGAGTATGATTTTGTGGCAAAGCAGCTTTACCAGATGGATGATGTCACTGCACTGATGCTGGAGCTTGCAGCCAGCTATCAGACCAATGAAACAATGCAGAAAGTACAAGACAGCATCTATGGCGACGGCACGACCGTGTATATCGGACAGGCGATACAGGCTTTTTATTCATAAGAATGAATCATTTTGGAGGGTCACGACATTGTTTAATCATGTCGTGACCTTGCTGTACTTAAACTATACCAATCTCTCAAACACAGGAATCTGGTCAATGGGGGCATCACAGAGAATTGTCTTCCCGCCTTCATAGATCCGATTGTCTGATATATTTTTCCAATCGCCGGCCGGCAGATATACTTTACGCTCGCGCAGCCTTAATTGAAGGATCGGGGCAACCAGGTACTGACTGCCAAACATATATTGATCTTCCAGCTCCCAGCAGTGCGGATCTTCTGGAAATTCATAGAACATTGTCCGAAGGAGCGGCGCACCAGTCTCCGACGCCTCACGCATCAACTGCTTGATATAAGGCTTTAGGGACAAACGGAGGTCAAGCTGTTTCTTCATGATGTCAAACGCTTCCTCGCCATAACTCCACAGTTCATTGGCATGACCTGTGTACAGACTGCCGCCTCCCCACTCTTTGTCGGAAAGTGGCGCAATATCATGGGGACCACGGTCGCCATGCATGCGGAGAATCGGACTGAATACTGCAAACTCAAACCACCGGAGAAGAAGCTCTTTAAAGTCCTCATCCGCCACGTCATCAGTCATAAATCCGCCAATATCCGTAGTCCACCAAGGGATTCCAGCGAGCCCTGTATTGAGACCAGCACTGATCTGGTCTTTTAAGGATTCAAAGGTGCTGGGTACATCTCCTGACCAGAGAAGAGACGCGTATTTCTGGCTTCCAGCCCAGCCGCAGCGCACTAAGGAAAGCGCCTTTGTCTGTTCATAAAACGTTTTCACATAAAGCTTCGGGTAAAGATTGCTGACCTCCAGGGCACTTCCCAACTGATATCTGTAATTTTCAAAATCATATACGCCGTAGTCTGGTTCGGCATTGTCCAGCCAGAACATGTCGATGCCATAATCATAATAGTTCTTTTTGCATTTTTCCCACAGATATGTCTGCGCTTCGGGATTGGTAAGGTCGATTGTCAGACAGTCGCCCTGAAATTCATAAGTCTGGTTGCTGCCACGCTCTGTCTGAATCAGAAGTCCACGCTCCAGCATTTCTTCAAAATTTTCACTTTTTTTATCGACAGTGGGCCATACAGAAACGACAACTTTTGTTCCCATGGCGTGCAGTTCATCACACATAGCTTTTGGGTCTGGCCAGTATTCCTTGTCAAATTTCCAGTCACCCTGTCTGGGCCAGTGGAAAAAGTCTATGACGATCACGTCAAGGGGAATGCCGAGTTCTTTGTATTTCCTTGCGACACGGAGCACCTCCTCCTGTGTCCGGTAGCGCAGCTTGCACTGCCAGAGTCCCAGAAGCTCCTCTGAGATCATAGGTGTTCTTCCGGTCACTTCTGTGTAATTTTGCAAAAGCTTTGCCGGATTGTCATCAACAGTGATCCAATAATCCACCTGTTTTGTGGTCTTTGCCTCCCATTCCGTGTAGTTTTTTCCAAAGATTACATTTCCGACGCCTGGGTGATTCCACAGGAAACCGTAGCCGAGACTGGACACGGCAAATGGAATGGATATCTGGGAATTGCGCTGTGCAAGCTCAAGCGTACAACCTTTCAGGTCGAGATAGGACTGCTGATATTGTCCCATACCGTAGATCCTCTCCCCGTCATTGCTCTCGAAGCGTACTTTTAACGCATATTCGCCGCCGGGAATCGGCATGTATTCCCTTCCGCGGATTTTCAGGCATCTGCTCTCAGGGCATGAAGGCTGATCATAGTCTCTATGGTATTCTTTCAGAAATTTCTGTCCGTCGCGGTAAAAGGTCATAATGCCTGAGAAATCTACCTTGATGCACAGGCGTCCGTTTGTGATCGAAGCACTGTCTTTTCCGTTGATCTCGATGAAACGATCATCTGTAGTATTGGGGATTGGTTCCTCAAGTGCCCAGTTCTGTTCTGCAAAATTGGGATACTTTGTAGCGCGTATGCGCAGTGCATTTTTGCCCCATGGTGTGATCATAACAGTTTCGTACTGATGTTTCCATATTAGGGATTCGTTTTCTTTCCAAAATCTCATATGTTTATTCCTCCGTTTTTAAGTGATAGTTTTAAAAGCTGTTTTTGAAGCTGTTAAAAAATCATTTTTAAGTTTGATTTCGGGGTTGTATTTCATACACAGCTCTTTTATAATTGTATTATATTGATTGTGGATGCAACATTCTTGAACAATATTTGCACATACTTGCACGATATTAACAATTTGGCTGTATGGGAGAAGAGAATACATGAAAAAAGTACCAACGCAAAATATGTCCCATCTGCGCGAGACCACACTGCATGGAAACGCCATGTTTCCGCTGATGCTGTATGATATTTCGCCAGACACGTCCTTTGAGGAGCGTATCGGCTGCCACTGGCATGAGGAGATTGAGTTTCTCGTCATCACAAAGGGAAATGCCCTGATACATTTGGGAGGTGCAGTCTATCCGGTACAGGAGAATAGTATCTGCATCATTCTGTCTGATCAACTTCATCTTCTGACCTGTGAACGCTATCAGAGGCTGGATTTTTTTGCGATTGTTTTTCACATGGATTTTTTGCGCAGCATGAGCAGTGACATTATCCAGAAAAAGTATTTGGAAACCTGTTTGGCAAATGGGGCAGCAAGCCGTGTGATTTGCCCGGCGGAGGCGTGGGAAAAGCAGCTGCTGCAATGTCTCTGCGATATTCGGGCAGCATTTCATGCTAAGGAGTACGCATATGAGCTGTTTATCAAGATACGCCTGTTGGAAGCATTACATCTGCTTGTGACTAATATTGCCCATGACCAGGATACTGCCGAAAACGACTTTGACCACCGTGTTGTGACTGTGAAATCCATGATGGAGTATCTTCGCAGAAACTATGACAGTGATATTACATTGGAACAGCTCGAAAAAGTGTTTGGATTGAGCAAAGGGCATATATGCCGTCTGTTTAAATCTATAACCTATATGACACCGTTTGAGTATCTAAATTATTACAGGATTAATCAGAGCGTGGACTTTCTGGAACATTCTGATGATGAAATCAGTCTGGTTGCCACGAAATCAGGCTTTAACAATATCAGCTATTACAATCGGACATTTCGGAAATATATGCATATGACACCTTCGGAATATAGGAGGAGTTGTTTGAGGAAGGAGCTTTGACAACAGTGGGGCGAACAAATTATTTTATTGAAGGGATACAGGGCGCAGGCAAAACGACATTGGTGCAGAAGCTTTCTGATAAGCTTATGGACTATAAGGTTTTTCGCGAGGGAGATTATTCGCCGGTCGAACTGGCGTGGTGCGCTTATGTCACAGAGGAGCAGTATCACAAAGTGTTGACAAGCTATCCGTCGATTGCGGCAGAAATCAAAGAGAAAACAGTTACAGAAGGTGAGTACAAGATTGTCTGCTACACCCAGATTTTGACAGATATCCCAGATTTTCACAGAAATATGGAAAGATATGAAATCTATAACGGAAATCTGGATAAAGCGTCTTTTGAAAATGTGGTTCTGGAACGTTTCAGGAGATGGGAGGGGGAGGGACAGATTTTCGAGTGTTCCATTTTCCAGAATATTATTGAAAATCAGATGTTATATCTCATGATGACAGATGACGAAATTTACAGTTTTTATCGGAAATTGAAGTGTATTCTTACGGGTAAACCGTATCAGATCGTATATCTGGATGTGGAGGATATTTCAGATACCATCAATGTGATCAAAAAAGAGAGGTCTGATGATCAAGGCAATGAATTATGGTATCCGATGATGATTCGGTATCTGGAGGAGTCGCCTTATGGAAAACAGCATGCTTTGACAAGTATGAAGGGGTTGATTAGGCATTTGGAGAGGCGCAAGGCGTTGGAGCATGACTTGCTCAGTGAAATTTTTAAGGGAAATTCTATGATCATTAAATCAAAAAACTACAATATAAATGATATTTGATTTATGTCTCTTGACACTTGTTTCTGGAAGACAGTACTGTCCAAAATATTCAAAAATTTTGCCTATACAATTGATTTGTAAAGTAATATAATATTATTAGTTCAGTCATGCAGAAAATTGTATAATACGTATATAGGAGCCTGCTTGTGAATGTACATGGCAGAATGAATTGATTCAGCAGACCAAGAGAAGTTTGACGAGGTATCACAGGAGGTAGAGCTTCTCTCAAATAATATTGATGAAGTGAAAGACTGGATAATTCAAATATTACGGTTGGGCATGTAGATACTTGCAAAGGAATATTTGAGTCAATTTATAAGCTTGCGGAAAATTTGATGAATCAGTAAAACACTCGAGTATAACCAACATTAAGGAACTGTGGAAAAATAGCTGATGCAGATTGTGCAGGATATTTTCCTGTGGTTCCTTAAGATATTAGTGCTGGTTATACTCGATTATAGGAATGATGCGAAGTAGAAAAATGAGGGATGGTATGGAAATCAACAATATCTTATCAAGAATTGAAGAGAATGTCGCAAAGGTAATGATCGGAAAGAAGGAAGTGACCAGACTGCTGCTGGCTTCTCTGGCAGCGGGTGGTCATGTACTGCTGGAGGATGTGCCAGGAACAGGTAAAACTGTACTTGCGCGTGCGCTCGCAAAATCAATGGGTTGTACATTTGAAAGAGTGCAGTTCACACCTGACCTGCTTCCAAGCGATGTGACAGGACTGTCATTTTTTAATCAGGAGAAAGGTGCATTTACATTTAAGCCGGGACCGGTTTTTACCAATATTTTGCTGGCAGATGAGATCAACCGCGCCACGCCGAGAACGCAGTCCAGTCTGCTTGAGTGCATGGCGGAAGGGCAGGTGACAGTGGACGGGGAGACACGGATTTTGGAGGCGCCGTTTTTTGTCATAGCGACACAAAATCCAGTGGAGACAATCGGATGTTTTCCACTGCCGGAGGCGCAGCTGGATCGTTTTATTATGAAGATTCCTATGGGAAGCTTAAGTGAAGTGGAAGAGCGCCAGATGATTGACCGTTTTATCAACGCCGAGCCGCTTGCAGAGATCGATGCCGTATGCAGTGCAAAGGAAGTTAGAAAGCTGCAGGAGACATGTCGTGAGGTGTTTGTACACGATGATCTGCGCGACTATATCGTGGCGCTGGTTCAGGCGACCAGAAAAAACAAGGCAGGCGTGAGCCCACGGGGGACGCTTGCACTGTTGCGGGCATCACAGGGCTATGCGCTTGTGCAGGGGCGGGATTACGTTGTGCCAGAGGACATTAAGGAAGTGGCGCATGATGTGCTGTGCCACCGCTTGATCGGTGAGTTTGATGACATACAGAAATCATCAGTTGTCACGGGAATATTGAACAGCATCGATCTGCCAACAGAGGATTGGAAAGCAAAGAGATAATAATTTGAAAGAAGGTCACTTTCAAACTATTGATTGGAATGCGTGCTGGAGCCCGCAAGGGGTATAAAATGATAATTGTTTTATTGCTGGGCATGCTGCTCGTCAGTGCCCTATGGGAATTCTATTATAAATATCGGTGGGCAAAGGAGGTCACGGTGAAACTGTGGTTTGATGCAGATGCAGTGTATGCCGGGCAGGAGACCAAGCTCTATGAAGTGATCGAGAACCGCAAAAGCATGCCTGTTCCAGTTCTTGAGGTGGGTTTTCACACGAGAAGGGAACTTGATTTTGCCGATGTCGAGAATACGAACGTTAGTGACTATCTATATAAAAGGGACGTTTTCTCAGTGCTTGGCAGACAGAAGATCACCAGGGAGATACCAGTAAAGTGCATGAAGCGGGGAAAGTATCTGGCAAGCGATGCCGACATCACCACATATACATTGTTATATCGGAAGCGTTACAGTAAGGCGATTGGGACAGAAGCAGAAATCTACGTGTATCCAAAAATGACAGATGTGTCAGAAATTGTGACGGTGTGTGAGCGTATGCTTGGGACGATCCAGTGTGCCAAAAGGCTTTATGAAGATCCCTTTGCATTCCGCACCATTCGCAATTACACCACGGATGATCCCATGAAAACGATCAACTGGAAGGCGAGCGCAAAGACAGGTTCCCTCATGGTCAACACGTTTGATTCAGTACAGTCCCAGAAGGCGATGGTTTTTCTGGACGTGGAGGATACAGGTATTTTAAAATATGAAGATCTCGTGGAGGAGAGTATTGCCCTGGCGGCAACAATGATGCGGAGACTGCTGCGGCAGAATATAGAAGTCGGTTTTGCCTTTAACGGGAAAGGCAGTGAAGTGTTTCATCCGGCAAACAACAGGGGAAACCGTATTGTTTTTGAGCGTCTGCTTGCAGAATATGACAAGGAAGACGGTGCAGAGGATTTTGGGCAGCTTGTGAGTAAACTTTTTTCTGAGTCTTTTACGAAAAAGCCGCTCTCGGAGGATACACTTCTAGTGTTTGTCACTAAAAATCTAAATGAACCGTTGGCTGAGTGTATCAGGGAGTGTGTCAGGGAGCATCAGACCTTGGTGATCGTGCCGGTTTACAGAGGGGAGAAAAATTCCCTAAAAGATGTCATTCAAAAAAGTAAGGACAACGTGCGTGTGGTGGTTAAGGAGGTGGAGCGGACATGATGTTAAGGAGAGGATTAAAAGCGATGGAATATCTGCATGCGACTCTTCTTTTTGCAATGTTTGTTCCGCTGGTTTATGCTGTGACAGAATGGTCAGATCCCTCAGGAACTGGAGTTCTGTATCTTAAATGCCTGTTGGTTGTAGTTCCCATCATTGTCACAGAGTGGGCGGCAAAGCGGGTCAAGAGTGTGATTCTTTATTTTATGATAAGTGCTTTGCTGTTGGCAGGAATGGGTGGTATTACCAGATTGATTGTTTTTCTGACAGGTGAAAAGGGAGTTTATAAAGGCTATGAGATCTGCTATTGTGTTGTAATGCTAGCAGAGACAATTTTTATGATCATAAAGCGTTTTGCAGACAGGGTGAAGGCAACGAAGTGGAAGCGGGAGGAACCGCTTGCAGCTAAGCTGGTCAGCTTTTTAGACAAGCCGACACTGTCCCTTTTGTGGTATTTTGTGGTATTTTATCTGCTTGGATTTTGCCTGAATGCAAAGCTGTTGTGTGACATTGCTTTTTATAGTGTCATCGTATATACATTTCTTGCACTGCTCTACGAATATTTTGGTACGACGAAGGCATATCTGGAGATGAACAAGCGCACGAAGGGGATTCCGAGACGGCGTCTGTATGGGGTGAGTTTTTCGATGCTCCTTATTTTTTCACTGTTTCTGCTCGTCGGAATGATGCCAGCGGTTTTATTGGCAGGTCAGCGGCAGTATACGGATATCCGGGAGTGGCTTGACGATGTGAAACCTATTCCACTCGAATTCGAGAGTGATGCGGGATTTCAGCAGCCGGCGGCGGGTGGAGTAGATTGGATGGAACTTTTAAATGACGGGGAACCGGCGCCGGAGCCTTCAAAAGTTGCAAACGCGATATTCTGGGCAATAGGGATTACATGCGTACTGGCTTTTTTGTATGGCATCATTCAGATAATACGGCAGGTGCTTCAGGATTTTCGCAACAGCCGCGACGAGAATGGAGATCGGATTGAGGAGATCAAGGACGACCAGATTTTGCAGCGGAAAGAGGACATCTTAAATAGGAAAGGACGCCATGGCGCGGAGAGCGAGGCAGAGCGTATCCGGCGCCGGTATCGCAAGACAATACGAAAGCACCGAAAGGACAGACCAGCACCGTATGAATCCCCAGCGGAAATCGAGGAGTGTGCCGGCCTGAAAAACGATGAACAGATGCAGCAGCTTCACAGGGAATATGAGCAAGTGCGCTATGGTAATTGATTGGTATGCGTATCGGAGTACGCAAGGGGATCCATATAAAATGAAAGAATATCCGGTGAATGGCTTGCACAAAACCCAAATTTAGATTAATATAGCATTTATACGATAAAAATGTTTGGTTTAAAGGTTGCGAAAGAGGTTATGGAATGAATAGTCGTAAGAAAAAAAGAGGTGGGACTGAGGTGGCATTCCGGCCCCAGACCATTATTGAGGCAAGGTATGACCTCGACAGAAGGCAGAATGATATCCTTGATATTCTGCTTGGGATTGTCGGTGAGGGGGATGACACAGAGGAGAACACACGATACGAGATCAATATCGGCGATGTAAAACATCTCTATGATCTCAAGGATGAATCCAATGCCTACAATTATCTGCAGAAGGCGGTAAAAAAATTTGAAGGTCTTGGCTTCCGATTGAAGGAGGACGAGGGGACGGATATCTATTATCCCTGGTTTAGCAAGATCAAATACCAGAAAAAACGTGGTGATGAGAGCAGGAGTAAGATCGTGCTCGACCTTCACCCGGAGGTTAAGGAGATGATCATATCTGCCAAACAGGGGGCATATTACCGGATCGAGTATCCCTTGAACCTCACCAAGAAATATTCAAAGCGGCTTTATTATTTGTTGAAGGATAAGGAGACTTTTAACGGCGGTGTCTTTGTGATTGCCTTTGATGAGCTTCGCAAGATGATGAAGATACCAGAATCCTATGCGAATGGCAATGTCAAACGAGAGATTCTCGATAAGCCATATGAGGAGATTAATGGCAATACGGATATTTCCTTTGAATATGAATTGATTCACGAGAAGCTTCCAAGCGGACAGAGAGGGATCAGCGCTGTCCGTTTCAAGGTTAAGCGGGTGAAAAGAAACCGCACTATAGTCGAGTATGAGACCATCGAGCAAAACGGTGAGTCTGTCATTGCCACGGAGGAGGAGCAGGAGGTCATTGATCTCTTTGACTGCAGTCTCAAGGAGGCAAAGGATATCCTGCGCACTGCAAAATCAAATGATCGCACACATGAACAGCTGGTCGAGATCTTATCGTATACACTCAAAAAGCAGGTTGAGAACAAAGTCGGATATGCACTCACGATCCTGAAAAACGGATACAATGAGCCGACAAGGCTCAGCGGTGAGAGAAAAGGCTCTGCATGGAACAACAAGGATTTGGACACAGCGTACTCGCAGATGAATTTTGCGGATCTGGAGAAACAGATTTTGTCGAATTAGATTTGTATGCATAGATAGACGGAGGGGTAAAGTGGAGCGCTTACAGGCAGTGAATATCGCAAGCTCATATGGAAGAAAAAAGGTTCTCTGCGGAGTGAATATCACAGCCAGTGCAGGACAGTGTGTCGGCATTGTGGGAACGAATGGCTGCGGGAAATCAACACTTTTGAATATCCTTGCCGGTTTGAGAAAAGCAGACGGAGGGGATATCTATTTTGACGGAAACCATGCGCAGGGCAGACAGCTTTTTATCAGTTATGTGGGGTATGTACCACAGGAGAGTAATCTGATACCAGAGTTGAGTGTGATGGACAATCTGCGTCTGTGGTATCAGGATGCAAAGATGTTGGAACAGTCGCTCGAGCAGGGTTTTTTGCGGGCGCTTGGTGTTGATCAGATGTGTCGGCTGAAGGCGGGAAAACTCTCGGGTGGTATGCGGAAGCGTGTGAGCATTGGCTGTGCGCTGGCAGGAAATCCGCCGGTTTTGATTCTGGACGAGCCGGATGCAGCACTTGACCTGCCTGGAAAGGCAGATATCAGGAGATATCTTTGCATGTACAAGCAGATGGGAGGCACAGTCCTCCTTGCTACACATGATGAGATTGATTTGGAGTTATGTGACAGGGTATTTGCCCTGAACAGGGGAGCAAGCAAAGAGATTGACAGGGCTTTGCGGGGGGAAGGCTTACTGAATGAGATAAAGGAGTAAAGTGAAGTGGAAGAAAACAACAAATTTGAGACAAACACAGACAGTTCTGGCAGCGGGAGCATGTTGTACGGCGCAGAACCACAGCAGCAGTCAGAGGGAAGTGGATATTCCTCTGTGTATGGTATGGAATCACAGCCGCAGGCCACGACACCAGTGCAGCTTGCAAAACCGCTGGAGACAGAGCCGGATTCTCAAGATGCGGAACCAGTGCAGGTGAACGAGTCGTCAGTAGTAGCAATACCGCCACAGGTTACGAAACCAGTACAGCTTGCAAAACCATCAGAGACAGAACAGCTGCCACAGGTCACAACAACAGTGCAGCTGGCAAAAACGTCGTCAGAGCCACAGCCGCAGATCATGCATCCGCAGCAGACAGTTCCGATGCAGTCAGGACAGTTTTATCAGCCTGGGAACGGTCAGCCCAATTATAATGGACAGCCAATGAACGGCGGTCAGCCGAATCAAAATCTGATGGGGTTTGGCCCGATGCAGGTTCCACCTCCAGTTCAGGGGGCACCAGCAGCAAAAACAAAGAAGAACAATACGGGAATTGTTGTTGGCATTCTCTGTGCAGCGGCAGTGGTCATTGCCATTGTGATCGGTGCACTTGCAGTAAAATCGCTTTTTGGCAATGGTGGACCAAGGCAGCAGCTTGCTAAGGGCATCACGAATATGACAAAGGAGTTGGCAGCATACCAGAGTTCGGTTGCCGATAATATTGGATTGGATGCGTTAAACAAATTAAAGGATACGGATCCTGTGCATACCAATATCGACTTTTCTTTCACGGATCCCAATGCGTCAGGCAGCATCACCAGTATTAATATTGAAGTGGATGGTGTCACTGATTACAACAAAAAGATGGCAGAGTACGGACTGAGTGCAGGGGCATATGGATTCAAAATGAATATTGGAAATATTGTCGCAGCTGATAATACATTGTATTTAAGTGCTCCGATGGTATTTCAAAAGGAAGTGTACAGTCTTGAACTGACAAATTTGGGAAGAGATTTCAATAATTCGGCATGGGCTTCCCTGGTGGACGAAACACTGCCAGAGGATTATTCCGTGACATTGTTTGAGGATGCCAATGCAGAGGACGGCGACGGACAATTTGGCAGGGATAACGAGCTTTTGAAGATCTTTCAGAAACAGGGCAGGATCAATGCAGAATCCATGAAGTTCGAAACCATTGATCAAAAAAGAGAATTCACGTTCGGTGGTACATCTGTGGAATATGGCGGTGTGCGGGTTACAATGGACAAGGACGCGTACAATGAATCAATGGAGGCGATCAGGGACGATGTCCTTGCAAGCGAATTCTATGATGAATTGATGAAAGGCTATCAGACGTCATACACAGGTGATTTTGACGAGTTCAGGGAAGAGATGGATTATGTGATTGAACAGCTTTTTGGACTCCGGTTTGAGCAGGATCCTGTCATTGACTTTTATCTTGATAAAAAGGGACGGATTGTCAATATTTCTACACCAGAGGATATTGCGGTTTCCGGTCAGGATTTGGATATTGAGTCCTTGGCAGTTGATATTGATTTTGCAGGAACGGAACGCACATTGGATTCCATTGAGGGTGGGATTTATGTGCAGGCTGGTGACGAGATTTTGTATATGGGGATATCGAGGACTGCCTTCATTACAGAGGATTATTACAGTGAGAATCTGACACTGAGTATGCAGGAGAATAACAGTGATGATGAGATCACATTCTGGTATGCAAATAAATGGGGATATAGTGATCAGACCTTTGACCTGCAGATGTCGATTGAAGTGCCTGGCACAAGTATTGGAATCCGCGCAGAGGGAGCCTTCACAGATATTGTAAAGGGTGAAAGCTACACCTTCCGGCTCAATCATGTGGCATTGACAATGGACGGTGAGGACATGCTGCTGATGACAGGTTCCATCGGGATAGAGCCAGCGGACAATACGATTGAAGTACCTGAAAATGCGACTAACGTGTTTGAAATGAGTGAGTCAGATATCGAAGACCTGCTCTATGGCATAATGTATTATTGATGGATATGAAAAAAAATAGAATTTGGTTACAAATGGAATATAAGAGGGCGGCGGTCATGCTGCCCTCAATTTTAAAGAAGGCAATAATGTTGGCAGTTGTGTGCCTGATCACTGCTGGTGTGATTGCTTTTTGTGCGGGTGTTTTACAAGACCAGGATTATGAGGAGTACAAACTCAAAGTGGGATACACTGCAGAGGAGAATCAGATTACGACTTTGGCAGTTGCTTATGTACAGAGTATGGAGTCAATCAAAAGTCTCTGCGCCCTCGAGGCTGTCACAGAGAAGGAGGGGAAGCAGCTTTTACAAGAGGGGGAGCTGTCTGCGCTGATCGTACTTCCCGACGATGTCATCAATGAAATCCTGTCGGGGAGCAATACTCCGGCAACACTGTATCTGCCCGAAAAACGTGACAGTGTTGTGTCAGGCGGCGGTCTGGGCGCGGTGGCAGGGATGCTCTTTGAGGAGCTTGCCTCGGCGGGAATCGGAATGCTTGGCACCGCGCAGGCCGAAATTTATGCGTCTGATGCCATTTTATGGGAACTGTCAGAGGAATATGGATCAGAGATATTTGCGGACGGTTTTCTGCAGTCAATGTATGATGATATCAACCGGTTTAATCTGCAGGCAGCTGCCGGCAGGGAAAAGTTGTTTCGGAAAAAAACGCTTTCGCTCACAGAAAATGACACATATGTCATTTATTACGGAAGTGCACTTTTCACAATATATCTGATGCTTGCAGGACTCTTTTTTGGGAAGTACTGTAAGCGGAGCAGTCTGCAGCAGACGATGACAGACAGACGTGTGGGTGTGGGCTATGCAGTGCAGCTCGCGAGTAGATGCCTTGCAGGCAGTGTGCTGATGTCAGTAGTTTTGCTGCTGCCGTTTCTGGTACTGTTTGTGCTGGAGTTGATATCACGGGGAGGCAGTGTGCTGGCAATCGAGGTCACATGGCAGGGATTGGTCAGTCTGTTAGTGATCATTAGTTTTATGACAATATATTTCATGATGATCTATCAGATTGTTGAAAAACGCGAGTCAGCGCTGGTAGTGATCGGAATATTGGCGGTGCTCCAGTCCTATCTGTCTGGGTGCCTGATACCATCTGTGTTATTGCCCAGGGCAGTAGCGGCTGTTGGAAAGTATCTTCCGTCTGCAATGGTCAAAAAAGGATTTACCATATTGTTTACAGGCGATATACAGTCGTTTTCCTATGTGGTATCGGGGCTTTGCGCGTGGGGGCTGTGTCTGTTTCTGTGCACAGTGGTGTCCATGCATATCGGAGAACAAAATAAGTCGGTGGCAGATATGAGACAGACAGCGGCAAATGTGCGTGTTCCATCACTTGGCATGGTGATGCTGCGGCGCCTGCTGCACAGGAAAAGCATGTGGATCAGTCTGGGATTGATTGTTGTGTTGTCAGCGGTGGTCAGGAAGGTTGAACAAGGCTCGGAAACGCAGATCAGGGCAGCCGTCTATGATGTGTCAGGAGATTATGTGGAACTGCTGAGGGCATATGACGGACTGGTTCAGTTTGAGCAGTACAGGAGTGATGAAGCAGTTCGGGACGCAGTGCTGAAAGGTGATGTCGAGTGCGGATATGTTCTCCCGGAGACCTTGGCGGATGATATGACTGCCATGCGCGCAGACGGGGAAATCCTTGTCTATCAGGATGCGGACGCCGTGGCGGTTCCTGTCGTGAATGAGATTTTATTCGAGCGGATTTTCAGGCAGGTGTCACTGGAATGGTTTGAGGATTACATTGAACAAAACAGTGTTATAAAAGAACTGGGGATAAGTGGTGAACGTTTGCGCGGGACTGCGGAAGGATGCTTTAACAGGGAACTTCTGGAGGGTACGACATTCTGTTTTGAGATCAGGCGGCTGGATAATGGCAATGCACTCACAGGAAATGACAGCAGTGATGCAGATGGGCAAAAGCGGACAGTATATCCGGTATATATGGTTGCTGTCATTGCAGTGATCTTGTGTGCGCTGCAGGGAATCCTGCAGGTGATTGCGGATGTCAGGGAACAGAACTTTTATAAAAGGAACAGATTGGCAGTATCAGCGCTGACTCTGATATTGCCGGTGATGCTGGGGGTGCTGTGTGCTGGTTTGATCATAATAACTGCCATGGGGTAGATGTAATGCAGAAGCCACTATAAACGCAATTAAACCTATTGACTTTGTAGGATATAAGTGCTATAAATGAGTATAGGTAATAGAACGAATGGGCAATGAATGATTAGGAGGCTGTTTATGACCATATCGACAAAAGGACGTTATGCCTTGAGAATTATGTTGGACTTGGCTGGTCACATAGGAGAGACGATTAAGCTCAAGGACATTGCGGCAAGGCAGGAAATATCCGAGAAATATATGGAGCAGATTATTGCAGTGCTGAACAAGGCCGGATATGTGCGAAGTACCCGTGGTGCACAAGGTGGTTACCAACTTGTGAAGGCGCCAAAGGATTACACAGTTGGTATGATTCTCAGGCTGACAGAAGGCTCTCTTGTGCCGGTTGAGTGCCTTGCCGAGCATGCACTTCCCTGTGAGCGCGAGGGCAAATGTGCTACCGTTGAGGTGTATCGGCGCATCTATGCGGCTGTGAACAATGTCATAGACACGATGACGCTGCAGGATCTGGTCGATATCGAGCATGAGAAGGCAGTGGACAATTATGTGATATAATAGCAAATTAGGAGGAAGAAAAAATGATCTACCTTGACAATGCGGCGACCACCAAAGTTTCGGAGGAAGTCTTTGCGTCAATGAAACCATATTTCTGCGAACAGTATGCAAACCCTTCTGCGATCTACAGTTTTGCGGGAAAGTCCATGAAAGCGGTGGATGAGGCGAGGAAAAACATTGCAGATCTGATTGGTGCACAGCCCAATGAGATTTATTTTACCGCTGGCGGAAGTGAGTCGGATAACTGGGCGATTAAAGCGGCAGCGGAATTATATAATACAAAGGGAAAGCATATCATAACTTCCACAATCGAGCATCATGCGGTATTGCACACCTGTCAGTATCTGGAAAAACAGGGATATGAGGTCACTTATGTGAATGTGGACGAGTATGGCGTGATAAAACTTGATGAACTTGAGGCTGCGATCAGACCAGATACCATTCTGATCACAATCATGGCGGCAAACAATGAGATCGGCACGATACAGCCATTAAAGGAGATTGGCAGACTTGCGAAAAAGAACGGGATTCTTTTTCATACAGATGCGGTACAGGCATATGGACATATTCCGTTAAATGTGGATGAACTGGGGATTGACATGCTCAGCGCCAGCGGACACAAGTTCCAAGGTCCAAAAGGAATCGGTTTTTTGTATATTCGAAAAGGCGTGCGCATTGGCTCATTTGTACATGGCGGCGCACAGGAGCGCTCACGCCGCGCCGGGACACATAATACACCGGGCATCGTCGGCATAGGAACCGCGGCAGCACTTGCAGCAGACGGGCTTCAGGCGCGTATGGAGAAAGAGACAGCTCTAAGAGATTATCTGATCAAGAGAGTGCTCACGGAAATTCCGTACACCAGGCTGAACGGCCACGAGGCGGACAGGCTTCCAAACAATGCTAATTTCTGCTTCCGTTTTATTGAAGGGGAATCGCTTCTCATATTGCTTGACCAGCAGGGAATTTGTGCTTCTTCTGGCTCAGCGTGCACATCAGGTTCACTCGATCCATCTCATGTGTTATTGGCGATTGGACTTCCCCATGAGATTGCACATGGTTCCCTGAGACTGACACTCTCGGAGGAGACGACCAGGGCAGATATTGATTTTACGGTGGATGCAATCAAAAAAATCGTGGAACGGCTTCGCTCCATGTCACCGTTATATGAGGATTTCATAAAACAGAACCAGAAGGAGGAGGCATAAGAATCTATGTACAGCGAGAAAGTAATGGATCATTTTAACAATCCGCGCAATGTGGGTGAGATCGAAAATCCGAGCGGCGTTGGCACTGTCGGAAATGCGAAGTGTGGCGATATTATGCGCATATACCTCGATATAGACGATAATGGCATCATACAGGAGGCAAAGTTTAAGACATTTGGGTGTGGTGCCGCAGTGGCGACCAGCAGCATGGCGACAGAACTTGTGAAAGGCAAGACGGTTCAGCAGGCGCTGAAGGTGACCAACAAGGCAGTCATGGAGGCGCTCGACGGCTTGCCGCCAGTGAAGGTGCACTGTTCCCTGCTTGCGGAGGAGGCGATACATGCGGCATTGTGGGATTACGCAGAGAAGAACAATATCAAGATTGAAGGCCTGGAAAAGCCTGTTGATGATATCGAAGAGAAAATGGAAGAGGAATATTGATGCATTTAAAAATCCGGTTTGTGAATGACTGGATTTTTTATGCTTACGGGATGTGTAAGGAAATTAACAGCACATAAAGTTAACAAAAAGTGCATAAAATTTGTTGATAACAGAGACAATTTGCACTATACTATTAGTTAGGTGTAATGTTGTATGGCACAAACTATCTAAAGGAGGACAAAGGATGAAGTATGTGATCTTAGGCGGAGTGGCGGCCGGAACAAAAGCGGCGGCAAAACTAAAACGCCTTGACCGACAGGCGGAGGTATTGATCTATACAAAAGGTGCAGACATATCCTATGCTGGCTGTGGACTTCCGTATTATATTGGCGGTGATATCGCTTCCAGAGAAGAATTGATCGTGAATTCACCAGAGAAATACGCGGGACTTACGGGTGCGAAGGTACAGATTGGCTGTGAGGCAGTCGGCGTTGAGAGTGACAGAAAAGAAGTGTCCATTCGGCGCACGGACGGCAGTGTTTTTGTAGAAACCTATGACAAACTGATTATTGCGACTGGAGCAGCGCCTTTTGTTCCTCCGGTGGACGGCGTAGGACTTGCAGGGGCATTCTGCGTGCGCACACCGGATGACGCAGTGGCGATCCGCGAGTATGCTGAAGTCAACAAGTGCCGCAGGGCGGTAGTCTGCGGTGCTGGATTTATCGGGCTTGAAATGGCAGAAAACCTTGCGGCACTGAATATAGAAGTGGTTGTGATCGATGCGGCGGCGCAGATCATGCCAAATGCGTTCGACGAGGACATGGCGGGGTTCGCAAAGCGTCAGCTCAAGGCAAGTGGTATGCGTGTGCTAACGTCGGTGAGCCTTAAAGGAATCAATGGAGAGGAGCATGTTGAGAGCGTCAACACGGACAGCGGCATTCTGCCGGCAGATATTGTGATCCTTGCGATCGGTGTGCGTCCAGCGACGGCGTTCTTAAAAGATTCGGGAATCGAGATGTTCAAAGGCACCGTGATCGTGGACGAGAATATGCAGACAAACATTCCGGACATCTATGCAGTAGGGGATTGCGCGATGGTGAAAAACGCGATAACAGACAAACCGCAATGGTCTGCGATGGGATCGACAGCAAACCTTGCGGCCCGCGCGATGGCAAAGAAAATGTACGAGCAGGGCACAGGATATGGCGGATGTCTTGGAACAGGTGTCGTGCGTCTGCTTCCTACTTTAAATGGAGGACGGACAGGTCTCACGCAGGAACAGGCAGCTGCAGCAGGTATTGAGGCGACATCGGTTGTCTGTATCCTTGACGACAAGGCGCATTATTATCCGGGCGCATCGTCCTTTATCATTAAGCTGACGGCAGAGACAAAGAGCCGCCGGCTCCTCGGTATTCAGGTACTTGGTGCGGGGGCTGTTGACAAGATGGTCGATATCGCCGTGACAGGAATTTATAAAGGAATGAAGCTGGATGAATTTGACACGATGGATTTTGCATATGCACCGCCGTTCTCCACGGCGATTCACCCGTTTGTTACAGCATGTTACATACTGGAGAATAAGCTTGACGGCGTGATCAACAGCATGAGTCCGTCAGAGTATGCTTCCGGTGCGGCAAAGGATTACACAGTGCTCGATGCACAGCCGACTCCGGCAATCCCTAATGCGCGCTGGATAGACTTGTCAAAGGTAGTAGAGCCGATTGAGGGTCTGGATAAAGATGCAAAGCTGCTGCTTGTGTGTGCAAAGGGCAAGAGAGGATACTTTTTACAGAACCGCTTAAAAGCACTAGGCTATACAAACACGCTTGTCCTTGAGGGTGGTGTCACCTTTAATGAAGTGCGGGTGCCACGCAATGGCAAGAAGCTTTCTCCAGAGGAGATCAAGCGTGTGAAAGGACTTGGGTGTCTGCAGGATAAACGTTATGATGATATCTTTAATGTGCGTGTGATTACGAGAAACGGCAAGATCACGGCCGAGGAGCAGAAAAAGATTGCCGAGGCGGCAGAGCGGTTCGGCACAGGCGAGGTGACGATGACCACGCGTCTGACCTTGGAGATTCAGGGGGTTCCGTATGACAGCATCGAGGATGTGCGCGAGTTTCTGGCCGAGGCAGGACTGGAGACCGGCGGTACAGGTTCCAAAGTCCGTCCAGTTGTATCCTGCAAGGGAACAACCTGTCAGTATGGTCTGATTGATACCTTCGGACTTTCACAGAGAATGCATGAGTTGTATTACAAGGGTTATAAAGACGTAGCTTTGCCGCATAAATTTAAGATTGCAGTCGGCGGATGCCCGAACAACTGCGTAAAACCGGATTTGAATGATTTGGGAATTATCGGCCAGCGTGTGCCGGAGATTGACCTCTCAAAATGCCGTGGCTGTAAAGTGTGTCAGGTAGAGAAGGGCTGTCCGATCCATGTGGCACAGATGGAGGATGGCAAGATTCATATTGATGCAGGAACCTGCAACCGCTGTGGCAGATGTATCGGTAAATGTCCGTTTGGCGCAGTGAACGAGTCCGCGAAGGGATATCGTATTTGCATCGGTGGACGATGGGGTAAGAAAGTGGCACAAGGGCATATGCTGGATAAGATCTTCACTTCCGAGGAGGAGGTTATCGATATGGCAGAGCGCGCGATCCTGCTCTTCCGCGACGAGGGACTTTCCGGGGAGCGTTTTGCGGACACGATCGACCGGCTTGGCTTTGATTATGTGCAGGACAAACTGCTCAACAGCAAGATTGACCGCGAGCAGGTTTTGAAGAAGACCGTGGTAGGCGGAGCAACTTGTTAACATGTAAAATAAATATATAATAACAAAAACAAAACAAAAATAGGAGGTAGAAAGAAATGGAGAAGAAACGCAACATTATAGTTGGACAATCAGGAGGACCCACATCTGTGATCAATTCAAGCTTGGCGGGGGTGTACAAGACTGCCAGGGAGAGAGGCTTTCATAAGGTGTATGGCATGCTGCATGGGATTCAGGGATTTTTGGATGAACAATATGTGGATCTGTCCACACAGATTCATTCGGATATGGATATTGAGCTTTTGAAGCGCACACCATCGGCATTTTTGGGCTCTTGCCGTTATAAGCTGCCGGAAATTCACGAGAATCTGGAAATATATGAAAAAATATTTCAAATACTGGATAAACTGGACATTGAGACATTTATTTACATTGGCGGAAACGATTCGATGGACACAATCAAAAAGCTGTCTGACTATGCGATCATAAAAGGTCACTCACAGAAGTTTTTAGGTGTGCCTAAGACGATTGACAATGATCTTGCACTCACTGACCACACACCTGGATTTGGAAGTGCGGCAAAATACATCGCGGCTTCCACAAAGGAAGTAATCCGCGATGCGCTGGGACTTGCCTACCACAAGGTTATGATTACGGTGATCGAAGTGATGGGGCGCAATGCAGGATGGCTTACAGGTGCGACGGCGCTTGCCAAGACAGAGGAGTGTGAAGGACCAGATTTGATCTATCTTCCAGAAGTTCCTTTTGATATTGATAAATTCCTGAAAAAAGTGCAGGATCTTTTGGAGAAGAAGGAGTCTATCACAATAGCGGTGTCAGAGGGAATCAAGCTTGCAGATGGCAGATATGTCTGTGAATTGTCAGGCGGCGCTGACTATGTGGATGCATTCGGACACAAGCAGCTTCAGGGGACAGCAGCATATCTGGCAGGATATCTCGGCGCAGAGATCGGGTGCAAGACACGCAGCATTGAGTTCTCCACATTGCAGAGAAGTGCGTCCCACATGGCATCGCGTGTCGATGTGGATGAGGCATTTATGGTGGGCGGTGCCGCTGTGAAAGCAGCAGACGAAGGTGATACTGGAAAGATGGTTGTCATTGACCGCGTATCAGACGATCCGTATATGAGTGCTGCCGGCATCTATGATGTGCACCGCATCGCAAACAATGAGAAACTGGTTCCAAGAAACTGGGTGAATGAAGAAGGCAATTATGTGACCGACGAGTTTATCAACTATATTGAGCCGCTGATTCAAGGTGATTATCAGCCATATATGGTCAATGGTCTGCCGCAGCATCTGGTTCTGCGGATGGATTAGGGAGGAAATAATGATGCGGTTCGAACAGTTGCAGAAGGACATGATGGCGGCGATGAAGGCGAGGGATAAAGTGCGTAAGGACGCACTTTCCGCGCTTGTGTCTGCAGCAAAAAAGGTTGCCATCGATGAGGGCTGCCGGGACAATATCAGCGAGGAGATCGTTGACCGTGTGATCTTGAAAGAAATCAAGTCCGTAAAGGAACAGCTTGACACCTGCCCGGATTCAAGAGAGGATTTAAAGCAGGAATATCAGGCGAGGTATGATATTTTTCAGGAATATGCGCCGCAGATGATGTCGGCAGAGGAGGTGGAGACATTCATCACAGAGAAGTTTGCCGATATCGTAGCCCAGAAAAATAAGGGCATGATCATGAAAAATGTCATGCCTGAATTGAAGGGAAAGGCAGATGGCAGTGTGATCAATCAAGTTGTGGCCAGACTCTGTGAGTAGGAAAAATATAGTGAGAAAGACGTATGGAATGGGAGCATTTCATACGTCTTTTTATGCACACGCCGATGCAGACGAAATATGCCGCTGGAGTGCGTAAGGAAATTATTCATAAGGATATCTTCATATCGGTGTTCAAGCAGTTTATGAAATAATAGATAGTAAAATTGCTTGATGCCTGTTATAATGATAAATGATGAGGTGCTGTATTGGAATAATATGGATTGGGGTAGTAGGAACATGGAAAAGCTTCTTAAACTTACTGGGAAAAGGAATAAAGTACAGATTGCAATTGGATTGATATTGGTAATGATGTTATTGCTGTCAGCTGCTGGATTTGTGAAAAAGGAGCAGGTGGATTCTCCACAGGAAAAGGGGATAGACAATGCTCCGGATGAAGCGGAAATTGAGAGACGTGCAGAGGAGATACTGAATTCCATGTCATTAAAACAGAAAGTATACCAGATGTTTATTGTGACACCAGAGGTGCTGACGGATGGTGCCAATGTCACGACAGCAGATGGGACGATGCGCATTAAGCTGGAGGAGTATCCGGTCGGAGGGCTGGTCTATTTTTCCAGAAACTTGATTGATGCTGCGCAGACCGGAGAAATGCTGCGTTATACGCAGGAAGCCGCAGAGGACATGGAAGGGATACCAATTTTTCAGTGTGTGGATGAGGAGGGCGGAACGGTTGCACGTATTGGAAACAACAAGGGCTTTGATGTTGCAAAGATCAGACCGATGAGGAATATAAAGTCGGAAGAAGGTGCATACGAGGCAGGAAATAAGATAGGCGCATACTTGAAAGAGCTGGGGTTTAATCTGGATTTTGCACCGGATGCAGACGTCTTGACTAATCAGAACAATACCGTGATCGGCAATCGCTCGTTTGGGGAGGACGCTGGGACAGTACTATGCTTTGCCAGCGCGTACTCTGACGGGCTGCATGATAACGGGATATTGAGCACTTTCAAACATTTTCCGGGGCATGGCGCCACGGAGGCAGATACACATGAGGGTTTTGCGTACACGGATAAGTCGTATGAAGAATTGTTGTCGGCAGAACTGATTCCGTTTGCAGGTGCCGGGGAGGCAGGGATTGATCTGGTTATGATTTCCCATATATCTGTGCCGACAGTCACAGGGGATTACACTCCCTGTTCCCTGTCATATAAGATGGTGACAGAAATTCTGCGCGGTAACTTGGACTACAGCGGAATCATCGTGACAGATGCCATGAACATGGGTGCTGTTATTGAAAAATACACCAGTGAAGATGCCGCAGTTGCTGCGGTCAACGCGGGTGTTGATATGATACTGATGCCAGCAGATTTTCATCAGGCAGCAGAGGGAGTGATCTCTGCCGTCGAACGCGGTGAGATCGGCGTCTCACGGATTGACGAATCCGTGAGACGCATTTTAAAGGTTAAGCTGCGGATGAATTCATTTTAGAGTTGATTTTTATACCACAAGTATAATGACAGATTAGCATGAAAACCTTTATTTATGCGGTTTGTGAATATTCTGAAATACATTTTACCCCAATAAATACCCCAATTTTATATTTTAAAGCCCCTTTATGACTGCTGTCATGAGGGGCTTTTGTAATAGTATATAGTACTATAGTGATATAAGTGTTTGATTAGTAAAGAGATCAAAAGAGTCATCATGAATAAAATCAGGGTGGTTCTTTTTTTGTTGCTAAATCACAATTTTTGAGTGTACCAGCATAGCGTAAAACCCCGATAAAAATGGTACAAATGCTTCGTCAAAATGTTGGATAATGGAAGAAAGAGCAGAAAGGAGAAGTATTTACATGGTGGTTAGTACATGGAGACAGCCACGTTTTGTATCATGAAAATGAATCTGCAAATGTGAGATCAATCATTTGGATGGAGGGATAGGGAATGGGAGCAGAAATGTCAGCGGAAGCTATCGAAACAAGGCGAGCTTATCAAAGGGAGTATCGGAGAAAGAACCGGGAGAAAATTAACAGCCAGCGAAAGAACTGGCGCGCAGAGAATCGGGACAAGGTACAGCAGTATAACAAGGAATACTGGGAGCGCAGGACATATCATTTTGTCGGTGACAAAGGGACTTTCCTACGAGCATGTGGAGTTTCATGAAAAATTGGGACGGTGTCCGCTTGGTAGGACTGATTTCTATGGGGCAAGGCGGTTGTTCTTCAATTACCTGGATCGTGCCCTGAATGAAATGCAGGAGGGGAAGTAATATGGGCGGAGTTATGAGTCTGCCCGAAGTGCGCCGCGAAATGGGAATCGCTGATTACATGTTGCGCTGTATTGCCCACACACCTGGACAGAAATGCGCGTTCAGAATGAGCGCGACTGGGCAAGTTAAAATCTGGTTTGACACTGACAAACTTGCAAAAGAACTTGAAAAAAGAATAGCGAGAGGGTAATAACAGGAACGGACAAACATTAAAAAAGAAGCCTTGGTTGAGTAAACACTTGACCGAGGCTTCTTTGACAAATTAGCAAAGTGAGATGCAATGTTCACCATATTAATGCAACGCCTGTGCCAACAGTATAGGAGATAAGCGAGAAAAAGTAAATATTGATAGCACATAGAGAGTGCTTCGGCATTCTCTTTTGCTATGTCAATTTTCCCAAGATGAAAGGATTAACTGATTATTACAAAGAAATGAACAAACTGAAAGCATTTGCAAAAAAACATAATCTTGCAATCCTATTGATTCATCACACAAGTAAGATGGACAATCCAAATGACCCATTCTTTTCTATATCAGGCACAAGAGGGCTGACTGGCGCCCTTGATTTGATGATGGTCATCAAAAAGGAAAACGTGGCAGACAAGCAGGCAAAGTTGTATATCCGAGGGCGTGATGTTGATAATGACGCTTTTGTGATAGAAATGCAGGATTGCAGATGGAAAAAAGTAGGTACTCTGGAGGAAATGCAGGAAAGGGACGCTTTAAGGGAGTATCATAATAATTCCATTGTAAGAGCAATTAAAAAAGCTTTAGAAGAATCGGGGCAATGGCGTGGACGCAGGACGGAATTAATTGAATATGCAGAGCGAAATGGAATACATATAAATTTTACACCTCAACAGCTATCAAAAGAAATCAGTAGTTTGGAGTATCAGTTGAGAATGATTGATAATATCGAACATGGAACAGTGGGCAATGGGAAAGGTTCAAGCCCTCACGTATTCAAGAAATATAAACAGTAAATCAATACTTTTCTGTATATATCCTTTAAGTATTGATTTTGTTGATAACCGTTGATAAGTATTGGTGTATTTATCAATAGTTTCAACGGCTACCAACGGTAATAAACGGTATCAACGGTATAAGGATATATACAGAGCAACCGTTGATAGCAAGTTTACTTTATCAGGTGGAGATATTGGAAAGGAGATATTATGGCAAAGAAAATAAAGAAAATATGGGTACAGTTTAAGGATATGGAATCATACCGTGAAAACGAAGTAAGGTTGTGTACTTTATTGAGAGAAACACCGGGAGAGTGTACAGCTTTTGTATACATAAGAGAGGTTAAGAACATTCGGGAACTATATACATATTCTTACGATGAAAAGCAGATTGAATTATTAAATGACGCTTTTGGAAAGGAAAATGTGAGGTATCAGGAAAAAGAAATTAAATGGAATAAACCAACAGACGTGCCTAAAATCAAGCAGATTATTCCATGTAGCGATACCATATATGCAGTTATGACGAATGAGGATGGTGAACAATATAAATACAAGGTGCTTATGTATGCATTGTGTGATGATGGAGAGATTTACCCTTTGTATTTTGACAACTGGCTTGGTATTTCACCTTTAAGCGAAGCGGCGTTTGATGTGGAATTATACGAGATGGAAAAAGGCATGATCTATAAGACGGGGCTGTCAAACGCCATTGTATTCCGGCTTGTGGCGGGGACGCTCCGGGAAAGTGTTTTTTCACAGATACAGTGGGCAATTGACGCGCTTGGAGTTTCTCACCTGTGGAAGAGCAAGGTTTCCCCCATGCAGTTTGAATATGTCAACGGCGCACAGATTGTTTTTCGTGGGCTCGACGATGCATTAAGGCTGAAATCCATAAAGCCTAAAAAGGGCAGTTTTGCCTATATCTGGTTTGAGGAATTTGCGGAACTGCCTGGGGAACTTCTGCTGCGTTCCGTCCAGCAGTCCGTAATGCGCGGGCGTGATGATTTTACCGTGTTTCGTTCTTTCAATCCCCCGATCAGTGCAAATAACTGGGCGAATACATATATACGGATACCAGATGAAAAGAGCATTACCCTGTTGGCGGATTACACCATGATACCGCCGGAATGGCTTGGAGAAAGCTTCGTACTGGAAGCGGAACGCCTGAAAGATATAAACCTGACGGCATACCGCCATGAATACATGGGTGAGCCGGTGGGAACCGGCGGTGAGGTTTTCCCGAATATCGAGGTAAGGGAATTTTCAGATGATGAACTGAAAATGAGGGGAGATTACATTTTTCAGGGACTGGATTTTGGTTTTGCAGTAGACCCCGCGGCATTTATCCGGGTGCATTATGACAGTAAGAAAGAAGAAATCTGGTTCCTTGATGAAATCTATGCGCGTGGGTGGAGCAATGCCAGGATGGCGCAGGAAATCAAAGGACGCAAATACAGCAATGACTTTGTTATATGCGATTGTGCAGAGCCGAAAAGCATAGCTGATTTAAAGGACAATGAAGTCTGGTTTGCGCGTGGGTGCTATAAGAAGCCTGGTTGTGTGAATGTCCGTATCAAGTGGCTGCAGCACAGGAAACTGATATTTGACCCACGCCGCACACCGAATGCTTACCGGGAGTTTTCCCAGTACTCTTACGATATGGATAAAAACGGCATTGTACTTTCACAAGTGCCGGATAAAGACAATCATACAATAGATGCTGCTGCCTATGGGTTAGACCCGGTTATTTTCCGGCGTGGGCACAGCGCATAGAAGGGAGAGAATCTAAATGGAGTATTTAGAGGTAAAGTGTCACCGATGTGAAAATAGTTTTCATCTCTATAACAGGGATATGAGCTACGGGGAAAAGCCGCCCATGTGCCCCCATTGTCTGATAAGGATGGATAAGACGCAGTGGGAACGGCTGATAGATGCATATTTCACATTTGCAGAAGTCAACAAGAATTTCAGAAAGTATCATGAAGACCGTGGAGAACCGCTTTTCCAGGTGGAGCTCCTGACGGAGAAGAAGTACGTTAAGCCGCAAAAGATTGTGTTGGATGACGGCTTTGCGGGGCAGGCAGGCGCAGGAACGAGTATGGAAGATGCCTTAAAGGCGATGGAGAAGCCCCTTGCAGATATCGTGAGGAATCCAGTGCCAAACAGAAACATTGCAGATTATGAGTAACGGCGTTGGTTTGTAATACCCTGTAGAAGAGCCTGTAAGGGGGTAAATTGGGCTTGAAATGGTATGAGGGTAGAAATTATAAGGGTAGAGGATAAAAGGGCGAAAATGGGCTTTAAAACTTAATATAGGCATTGTCTGAAAATGAAATGTGTGCTATACTCCATTCATGGGAAACCATAGAGCCAAAGGTGGCTTTACCCCTCTTGTTTTTTCGGAGGGTATAACAGCCCTCCAGACGAAAGAAAGGAGGGCGATACAATGATTACATATTCAGAGCTTATCCAAACTGGAATATTCATTGTTGCCCTTGTAAGTTTGTGTTATACAATCTTCAAGGGAAGAAAATAGCCGCCAACTACCGCGAATAGTTGACGGCTTGACACTGTAAAATGTCATAGCTTGTTCTTTTCGGAGGGTAGAGCCGCTTCTATGGCTTTCCCTTTTTCTGTCTATAATATAGCATATCCGGCAGCAGGATTCAAGAGTCAAACACATGTTTATTATAATGTGATTGCAAAAGCTGTATGACTACTGCCTGGCTTCTGGCTATATTTCACAGAGCAGTAGCTTATTGTCTGTCAGACATGGGTATTTGCAGATAATCAATCAGGGCAGTTTCCAAAAGTCGGGAATAGTTTACTTTTTGTTCCTCTGCAATCCTTTTCAGCCATGCTGGAAGTGTGATATTGGTTTTAATGCGTTCATTATCTTTTTTCGTGCGGAATAAATCAGGATGAATAGTAACTGGCATTATAACATTTCCCTCTGTATCTTCTTTGGACAGGTTCACGGATGGAGTAGGGATTTCCTCATTGTCACATTCCATGCTGTACACATGAAGGCTTGCGGCTTCTGCTGCCATGCGTCCAGCCTCTTCCAGATTGTTTCCAAAGCTGATACATCCGGGTAGATCAGGGAAGTAAATGCTATATGCGCCGTCCGTTGATGGTTCAAAAACTGCAAGATAAGTTAAATTCTGCATAAATAACGCTCCTTTCTATGAGAACCATAGGCAGTAGGGCTATTTAAGTCCTGCTTGCTTGTATATGTTGTTTAGCGTTCCCGGCTTTAGGTCACCGCCGTGGTTTGGTACTGTGATTTTTCCAGGCTTTGTTGGATGCTTTAGGCTTATGTGGGAGCCTTCCTGATTGGTAGTGTACCATCCATCTTTACGAAGCACCTTTAGTATTTCCCGAACTGTCATAGTGTTTCCCCCTTATATTATGTATTATACGCCTTTTTAATGCGTATATCAATAGCTTTTGCGTATAAATTATGCGTATTTATACAAAACAAAGGATAGAAAGCAGACTGACAGCAGGACACAAAGGATCCCACACGAATGGAGAAAACGCAATCATGTCACTTGCTGCCCTTTCAAATTCTTATCAGGTGATTTCTGTTTTCCAGAATACCCGCAGAAGCACGCCACAAGCCCCTATTTGGATTGTAACGGCGTGGACGGTATTACTATCATGTAAAGCAGTACAAGCCCGATATGGGGCAGATGGAGCCTTGCCAGGGCGGTTGTTCTGCTGCCACTCACAACAATATGGTTGCCAGTATGAGCCGGGCGCAAGATTGCGCTTGGCGGCATTCTTCCCGGATGATGAATAGTTTTATTGTGGTTACTGGTGATATTTGTACAGTAACTACGGAGCTGGACATTTTCCCTTTACCTGATAAATAGGTATTGAGGGTTTTGAGACTACATATTGAGTAAATCAGCATGTGTTCCAGTACGAATAAGATACAATTCATTATTATTGACACGATAAATCAAAAGCCAATCTGGGGTAATGTGGCATTCTCTTTCTCCTGCGTGGTTTCCTGATAGATTGTGGTCACGGTTTTTTACTGGCAAAGGTGCAGGGATAAGAAGCGTATTTATAACGGTATTTAAAAGAGCCAAATTATATCCTCGTTTTTTTGCACAGTTTCAAATCCTTTTTGTATGCTTTAGAAGCATTTAAGCTTAACATGGTTAATCCTCCGAAAGAACTAGATCAGTGAACGCTTCAGCAGTGCCTTGGAAATGTTGTCCGCTGCCAGTTCTGATCATTTCGTCGACTTCTGCCATTGCTTCTAGCGTTTCTTTATTTGGTGAAAAGTCAGGATGAATATCAATACCAGACATTTCTCCGATATTTTCCAAAATGTTGATAATGAATATCAGCTTATCCTCTGGCAAGTGGTCAATCATATTTTTGGCGATTTCCTGATAACTCATAGTATGCACTTCCTTTCATGGTTGTTGTATGCTGTTGCATTGGAATTATTCCGCTGATGGTTGCTTGAAATCAACGACTAAATCATAACCCATAGTAGCAAGTATTTTTTGAGCATCTTCAAAACTGAAATTCTTTTTATTAAGTATTTTGGTAAGTCCTTGTGGTTTAATACCAAGTTTATCAGCTATTTCTCTTTGTGTGGTTTTGGATTCAAGCATTATTTTTTTTATCTCAATTAAGATTTGCTCATTATTCTTGTAAATTACAGCCATTATGCACCTCTCTTTTATTTGATGATATTATTGTAATATGAAAATGGTTATAAGTCAAACTAAAATAGATAAAAATAATAAAGAATATATTACAAAATGGTTGACAAGTAACCCAAAAAGGGTTATGA